>NZ_JBEXPT010000056.1:0-40679 GCF_040612195.1 Streptomyces sp. NPDC006450
GGCGGCGCCGTGAGCGGCGCCGCCGGTGCGCTTCGGGGCGGCGCCGGACCCGGGCTTCGGGGATGCGGTCGGCGCCTTGCTCTGCGCGGAGTCCGGGGCCTGGGAGGGGTGGGGGAGCGGCAGGAGCGGGGAGGAGAGCGTCGGCCCGCCGAAGAGGGAGCTCAGCAGGAGGACGACGTAGCCGACGGCCGGAACGACGAGCAGCCACCCCAGGCGTCGTACGCGGCGCTGGCGCCTGCCCGAGGAGTCGACGAAGACGGGACTCGGGTCGGAGGCGGGGAAGGGCGTGTGCGCGGCCGGGTGCTCGGGGGAGGGCGTCTGTGCGGCCGGGTGCTCGGGGAAGGGCGCGTGCGTGGCCGGGTGCTCGGGGAACGGCGCGTGCGTGGCCAGGTGCTCGGGGAAGGGCACGTGTGCGGCCGGGGGTTCGGGGAAGGGCACGTGCGGATACGGTTCCGCCGTGGAACCCGGTGGTCGGTGCATCGGTGGACAGCCTCTACAGGTGGTGGACGGGACCCGGGCGGTGGTACGGACACGGGGGACGACCCGCGCTGCGCCGGACCGGATCCCGCCCGGGGTCAGGGGTTCGCCCCCGAGGGGCGCCCGGTCGGGACGTCCCGGCGGGGCGGGGACGGGGCAGTGCTGGGGTGTCCCGGCGGACGGGTGCGCGGCCCGTGCTCTCCGGCGCCGGGCCCCGGGGTGACGGGACGCCGGCTCGGATCGGCTTTGCCGGAAGGTGTGGGGGCGCCGGCCCGCGGGTTACGCGTCGGCGAAGCGGCCGGCGCGGAGGCGCTCGGCTGCGGTGTGCCGCCCTGGACGGGAGCGCAGTAGCCCGGAACACCGGACAGGCTTCCCGCGGCGGCGACCAGCGCGGCGAACCGCTGCTCGGCCAGGACCTCCTCGGGGCGCGGGCCCGGGGCTCGGGCGAAGGACCGGCACAGCTCGGCCAGGTCGGCGGGCACCGCCGCGGACGAGCGGCCGGACGCCTCGGGGGACGGCGCGTCCGGCGCGACCAGGGTGCCGGGCGCGGGGGAGGCGGCCGGGAGGTCGTGCTCGGGGGTGCCGCCGAGGACGGTGGGGAGGTTGCCCGTGCCGGCCGCGACGGCCACACCGCCGAGGGCGGCTGCCAGTACGGCGGCCGCGACCTTCGCGCCGAGGAGCGTCGCCGGGGTGAGCAACGACCGCCTCGTGGAGCCCGGTGCGGGCACGGGTACCGGGACCCGGCCGGGCGAGGGGGCGAGGCGGGCGGCCCGGAACAGGGCGAGGGCTTCCTGCTCGCCGGACAGTTCGTGCTTCCCCGCCGGAGCCGCGGCGGCGGCGAGCAGCCCCGCGAGGGCCTCGTGACGCTCCGAGGTGCGGGGCGAATCGGCCAACTCGGATGAATCGGACACACCCGGCGTGCCCGAGACCTGCGACCGGGCGCCGGCGAGCAACTGCTCGGCCGTGGCGTGGTCGATCCGGCGGGATCGGTGGGTGCTCATTTCGTGCCCTTCAGCGTCGGAGCCGTCGTCGGTGTCACTCCTGGGGCAGAAGTTTTCTCGGACCGCCCCGGATCGACCGGTTCACCCGGTATGCCCCCGCTCGGCGCGGCCCCCGCCCCCTGCTGTTCGAGGAGTTTGGCGAGCTTGCGCAGCCCACGGTGCGAGGCCATCCGTACCGCCCCGGCCCGCTTCCCCAGCACCCGGGCGGCGCTGTCCGCGTCCAGGTCCATGACCACGCGCAGGAGCACGGCCTCCGCCTGATCGCGGGGCAGGAGGGAGATCAGGGCGAGCGCCGCACCGGTCCCCATCGTGGCCAGCGCGGCCCCCTCGGTGTCCTCCCTGGCCGCCCGGTCGTGCAGGTACTCGACCGGTACGCTCACGGCCGGCCTGCGGCGACGCCGCCGCAGCAGATCCATGGCCCGGTTCCGGCCGATCGTCGACGCCCAGCCGCGGAACCCGTCGAAGTCCCCGCTGAACGAGCCCAGATCCCGGGATATCTGGAGCCAGGCCTCGGACGCCACGTCCTCCGCGTCCTCACCGACCAGGACGGTCAGGTAGCGCAGGAGTACGGGCTGCACCGCGCGGAACAGCGCCTGGAAGGCCGCCTCGTCCCCCTGCTGCGCCGCCCGGACGGCGCCCGTCATGTCTCCCCGGGCGCCCTGGTCCCCCGGGGCGCCCCGGGTCGCCGGTATACCCGCTCCGCTGTCGGCTCCGCCGAACTCCTCCGCACTGTGCACGCGGGACATCATGCGCCACCCGGGCCGGAAGGCTCACCCCGGCCGACGGCCGGCCTACGGTTCGGCCGCTTCCCGTAGCCCCGGTGGATCAGTTGCTTCGCTCCGGGGCTGGTCAAACGCGGGGACGTTGAGCAAGGATCGCGTCCGCACCCCACCACGCACGTTCTTCCGGCACCACACGTCCCTCACAGGAGGATGTCCATGTCCCGCCGTACCTCCCGCGGCCGTACCGCTGCCGTGATCGCGTCCCTGACCCTGCTCGGCCTGGCCGTACCCGCCTCGGCCGATGCCTCGGCGCCCGCGTCCGCCCTGCCCCGGGGCCGTGTCTTCATGGTCAACCCCGTCCAGTCCACCGGTGATCAGACGCTCGTCGACGCCAAGGACTCGGCCGGCGCCGTACCCGACTCCGCCTACGCCTCGGCCGCGCTCCGCAACCTGGACGCCGGCGGGGGCCTTTCCGGCCGGTGGGCGTACATCCGGTCGGAGACCGGCGCGCCCGCGGCCGCCCTGGACGCCGGCCGGTACACCCGCGCGGACGACCAGTTCGAGCAGGTCATGGCCTACTTCTGGGTCAACGAGGCGCAGGAGTACCTGCAAGGCCTCGGCTTCGGCAGCGAACTGCGCGGAGCCAACGACCGGGCCCAGCCCGTCCGCATCAACCAGTGGGGCGCCGACAACTCCTTCTTCACCGACAAGAAGGCCGAGATCCGCTTCGGCAAGGGCGGCGTGGACGACGCCGAGGACGCGGAGGTCATCGTCCACGAGTACGGGCACGCGGTGCACCACGCGCAGGTCCCCGGCTTCGGCACCTCCCCGGAGGCCGGGGCGATAGGCGAGGCCTTCGGCGACTACCTGGCCGTCGCGGTCGGCGACCACGCCGCCGCCGTCCGCGGCTGGCCGCGCGGGGCGGACCCGGCGTGCGTGGCCGACTGGGACTCGGTCGACTACAGCGCGGCCCCGCACTGCCTGCGCCGCATCGACGGAGACAAGGTCTACGCCGACCGCACCGGCGAGGTGCACGCGGACGGCGAGATCTGGTCCCGTGCCCTCCTCGACATCCGCGGGGCCCTGGGCGCGAGGACGGCCGACCGCATCATCGTCAACGCACAGTTCGACTTCGCCCCCGACACCAGCTTCCGGGACGCGGCGCTCGCCACGATCGCCACCGCTCGGAGCATGTACGGGACCAGCGCCGCGGACGCGGTCCGGACGGCGTTCAGGGACCGCCAGATCCCCGGCATCGGCTAGGCCGTCGTGGGGGAGCCGGGGAACCGGTGACGCGCGGGCCGGGGAGCCGGGGAAGGGGCGCGCTCCGGGGAACAGGTCCTAGACCGGGGAGGGTTCGACGGAGGACCACCCCTTGGCGGTGGGGGTGAAGACGATTCCGCCCACCACCAGGAAGCCGGACGGGCCGTCCGTCCCGGGGCGGACGCCTCCCGGGACGGTGAACCGGCCCGTCTGTTTGCGGGCGGCCAGGTCGATGACCACGCCCGAGGTGCGGCACCGTACGTACGCCAGACCGTCGGTCACCACCACCGCGTTCGCGGCCTCCGGGCGCTCCGGGTCGGTGCACTCCTTCGCCAGCGGAATCCGCCACACGGCGCCGCCGGACTCCTGGTTGAGCTCCATGAACCCCGGTTCGCCGCCCGCCGCGGTCGCCATCAGGTACACCTTGTCCCCGGCCGCGGCGGGCCCGGACAGGGTGGTTCCGGCGTACGGGAGGTCCGCGCTCCGCCGTTTCGCCGGCTCACCGCGCAGTACGCCCGCCCCGTTCTCCTTGCTGCACAGGAAGACGGTCGCCTCGTACACGTCCCTGGCCAGGGTCAGCCCGCGGGTCTCGCAGGTCCCGGGCATCGCGAACCGGGTGCCGTCCTGGGGGCTCCCGAACGGCAGCTTCTTCCCCGAGGCCCCGTCGAGGGCGGTCACGAAGGTCTGGAAGCCCATGTCGGCCTTCTGGGTCCGCCCTTGTACGTACACCCGGTCCCCGTCCACCCGCAGTGCCGGATAGTCGTCCTCGGACCCGGACACCGCCTGCTGCCACAGGAGCTTGCCGTACCGGGTCTCCAGGGCGGTGACCGTGCCGGACGCGGAGACCGCGAACACCCGGCTGCCGTCGGCGTCCAGGACCGCCCGCTTCAGCTTCTCCTTGGTGGGGAACTCCCACCGGGGCGTGCCCTCGACGAGGTCCAGCGCGGTGAACCCCTTGCTGCCGGGCACGATGACCGTGTGGGTTCCGGCGACCGCTCCGGGAGCCACCAAAGGGGCCTGCCCGTCCACTGAGTCCTGCAGCATCTGCCCCCACAGCATCTCGCCGGTCGCCGCGTCGTACCGGCTGAGCCCGTCGCCGGAACCGTTCCTGCCGGGGTAGGGCGACGTACACGCCAGTGAGGAGGCCGCGTAGACGCAGGCCGCCATCTCCCTGATGCCGTCCCAGGCCCGCCACCCCGCGGGGCGCCGGGCGGGGGAGTCCGCGTAGGCACGGCTGCCGCCCGGGGTGCCGCCGTCGGTGGCCAGGTAGGGAGCGAGGGTCCCGGTGACGGCCGGCTGGGAGGGCTTACGGGTGGTGGCGCCGGAGGGGCCGGGCGTCCCGGAGGACGCCGCAGGGGCCTTGGCGTCGTCCCGCGGGCCGCCGTCCCGCGGGGCGAACCCCAGGTAGTACCCGCCGCCGGCCAGCAGCGAAGCCACGAGCACCCCGGTGAGCAGGGCGCGTCGGCGCGGCCCGGACATCCGCCGGCGACGCCGGGCCTCCAGGTCTCCGGCGGGGCCGGTCGGAGGCCCCGACGGCCGGGTGAGCGGCCCGTCCGTGTCCTCGGCTTCCTCACCGGACGCGGCGGTCGATCCCGCAGGGCCTCCGGTGCCGTCTGTGTCTGCGCCTGTGTCTGCGCCTGCGCCTGTGTCTGGGTCTGCGGCTGTGTCTGCATGTGCGTCCGCGTCCGGGTTCCCGACGGCACCTGCCGCCGGATCCGCGTCCGGGTTCCCGACGGCACCTGCCGCCGGATCCGCGTCCGCGTCGGCCCGCGAGCCGGTCCACGTCCCGGCCCCGCCGGGCTTACGGGCCTCCCCGCCCGGGCCGCCCTCCTCGCCGACCGGGTTCTCCCAGTCGGCCGCCGAGATCCGTGCCAGCGCGGCCAGCAGCTCGTCCGGTCCCGGCCGGGCGGCGGCCTCCTTGTCCAGGCACGCCCCGACCACGGCCCGTAGCGAATCGGCCAGCCCCGCGATGTCCGGAGCCTCCGACACCACCCGGTAGGCCGTCATGTAGTGCGACTCCGCGTCGAAGGGCCCCCGCCCGGTCGCTGCGAACACCAGCACCGACCCCAGCGAGAACACGTCCGAGGAGGCCCGCACCCGGGCGGGAGCCGACAACTGCTCCGGCGACATGTACGGCGGCGTCCCCAGGATCTGCCCGGTCGAGGTCAGCGTCTGCTGCCCGGCCGCCCGCGAGATGCCGAAGTCGATGACCCGCGGCCCGTCGTCCGTCAGCATGACGTTGTCGGGCTTCAGGTCACGGTGGATCACCCCGGTGGTGTGCAGCTCGCGCAGCGCCTCCACCAGTCCCAGCGCGAGCAGGCGCAGCGCGCTCCCGCGCAGCGGCCCGTCCGCCTTCACCCGTGCGCCCAAGGTCCACCCCGGCACCAGTTGGGTGGCCATCCAGGGCCGCTCCGCGTCCGGGTCGGCGTCCACCACCGCGGCGGTGAAGGCCCCGCTCACCCGCCGGGCGGCCGCCACCTCCTGCCGGAACCGGGTCCGGAACTCCGGGTCGTCCGCGAACTGCTGGTGCACGAGCTTCACCGCGACGAGCCGCCCCGAAGCGGCCCGCCCCGAGTACACCGTCCCCATCCCGCCCGAACCCAGCCGGGCGATCAGGACATACCCGCCGATCGCGCGCGGATCCCCGTCCCGCAGTGTCATGTCCCGTCCCGCCCACCCGAGTACGTCCGTCGGCGGCACCCTATCCCGGACCTGCGCATCCACACCGAGCAGGCACCCGTCCGGCCGTCCCCGCTCCGCAGGGCGCGGCGGGTACGGCGGCCCGCGTCCGGGCCGGCCGGTCCGACGGGCCGAATCAGGCGGTCCCCCGACCGTCCTGCGCCCGGTCCGGTGCCGGGGGCGCCCCGCGATGTCTGATGTTGACGGCCGTGGCCTTGGCCATCATCAGGGGGTTCAGGAAGCGCACCGGGCCGATCAGGCGGGAGGCGAACAGGTGCATGTGCCGCGCCATCGACGCATCGCGGGCCGCCGCCGAGAACACCATCTCCTCCGCGGGATTGAACGGACGGGCCTTGGCGAAGTCGACCGCCAGGTGCTGGTGGCCGCGCAGTCGCCACTGGTGTCTGCGCGCGTACCGGGCGAGCGACCTGTCGAGCCTGCCCCGACCGGTCGCGGCCGGGGCGACCGCCTCGGCCAGCCATTGCGCGGTCTGCAGGGCCCACCCGCATCCCACTCCCCACAACGGGTCGCTGGTGAGGGCGGCGTCGCCGACGAGCGCGATGCCCGGCGCGGTCGGCTTGCGGCTGAGCAGGGGGTAGTCGACCGTACCGATGATCTTCGAAACGCGCTCGGCTGCGTCGATGGGCGGCGCCTCGGGCAGGGCGCGGACGAACGCGGAGAAGCTGCCCTCCAGGTCCTCCCGGAAGGCCGGGAGCCGCTCCTTGTCCGGGAGCACCGCGATGACCGTCACCCCGTCGTCGTTCGGGAACGCGTACGCCATGTCGGGTTCGAGGAACCAGGTATGGCCGATCCCGCCGGGCAGCGGAAGACCGCGGTAGTGCGCGAGGTAGCCGAACCGCGTGTTCTCGTAGCTCCGGGCGCGCATGCCGGCGAACTCCGCCACGGCCGAGTCCTTGCCGTCGGCGCCGACCACCAGGCGGGCCCGGATCTCGCGCTCGCCGTGCGGAGCCGTCGCGCGGACCCCGACGGTCCGTCCGGCTTCCCGGAGCAGCCCGGTCACCCGGTGGCCGAGCAGCAGCTCGACGCCGGGTGTCTGCGCCGCCCGGGACCTGATCAACGGGTCGAGGGTGCTGCGCCGGACGTTGTACCCGTAGGGCAACTCGGGTCCGCCCGGAGCAGGCTTCGGCGTGATCCAGCCCCAACGGGTGTACCAGCGGGCCTCGTTGCGGACGGCACCCGCCTCCTCCAGGGCGGGGACGAGGCCGAGCTCGTCCAGCACCGGGTAGGCGTTGGCGGTGAGGGAGTGGGTGCACAGCACCTTGTACGCCCCGGGGTCCGAGCGGCGTTCCAGCAGCGCGACGCGGACGCCGCGCCGGGCGAGCAGGATCGCCGCGGCACTTCCGGCGAGGCCGGCTCCGCTGATGACGACGTCGTAGTCGTATTCCGCGCTCTCAGGGCCGGGCATGCGCTGATCGCCCCCTTCGGGTGGGGTGCTGCTGACGGGAGTGGGAGTGGTGCGGCTCCCCACTGGTGTCATGCTCATGAGGACTTGTCAAGATCGCGCCCGACCGCGAAGTCCGGGCCGGACTGTGAGGGCCCCGGCGGCCGCTCGCCTCACCGGCCGGTACCAGGGGGCGGGAACGTCCCGGTTAGAGTCCGACGATGACGATGCCGGCAGACAAGTCCTTCCTGGAATCGGTGCGTCGCGCCGACGTCGGCCGACTGGCCGGCCGTCTCGACGCGCAGCTCTGCCCGCCGGCCGTGTTCGGACTCCTCATCCGGCACGAGGATTCCCGCTTGCGGTACCTGGGACTGGTCCTCCTGGCCGAGCGCGTCACCTCGGGCCGGACGGGCGGCGAGCAGGAGATGGCCGAACTCGCGGAGCTGCTACCGGCGCCGGTGGCGGGGGCGCCCGAAGAGGGAGGACCACCGGGCCAGGGGGTACTTCTCCTTCAACGGAGCGGCGCCCTCCCCGGAGGAGGACACCGCACTGGAAGCGGTGGGTGGTTGGCCGCGGATGCCGAAGAAGCTCAAGCTGGTCAGCGGTGACGTCGCCGGTGGGCCGAGCGACGAGGACTTCGACGACAGCACCACCGGCCCCGCGGACCCGGACGGCCTGCTGATCTCCCCCGCACACGGCTCCTGGCTCCTGGATCACCTGGCTTAGGCCCTACCCGGGAACGCACCGGCATCCGACCCGAGCGCGATGAGCGGCCATTCCGGCCGTCCTCCGCGACGGGCGGAGGAGGCCGCGGCCCGGTGCCCGAGGTCCCCCCGGGGATCAGCTCCTGGCGTGCTGGTGGAGGGTGGCTGCCAGGAGGTGGGAGTCGAGGAGGGAGACGTCGGCCGTCCTGTCCGCCCGCGCGTAGCCGGCCAGCATCCGTTTGGTCAGGACGAGCGCCTCGGGGGAGCGCCGGACCAGGGGCCTGGTCCAGGAATCGATCACCCTGTCCAACTGGTCGAGCGGGGCGGTCCGGTGGAGCAGGCCGATCCGGTGGGCCGTGTCGGCGTCGAAGACGTCGCAGGTGAGCATGAGCTCGCGGATCCTGGAGGCGCCGACCTCCGAGACGAGGCGTCCCATCGCGCCGCCCCAGGCGGGCGGCAGCCCTATGCCGATCTCCGGCATGCGGAAGCGACTGGTGTCGGCGCCGGCGCGCAGATCGCAGAACGAGGCGAGGGCGAGGCCCGCGCCGACGACCCGCCCGTGCAGCCGGGCGATGGTGACCGCGTGGGTGTTCTCCAGGGCCTGACACAGGCGGTGCGCCTTGTCGGCGATGCGCCGCAGGCCCACGCCGGACGGATCGGCGGCCAGCGCCGCCTGGTACTCGCTCCGGTCGGCGCCGAGGCAGAAGTCCGTACCCAGTGACGACAGCGTCAGGATCCGGACGTCGGGTCTCTCGTGGAGTTCGTCGAGCAGGGTGATGAGGTCGTCGAGGACCGCGGTGTCCAACGTGTCGTCCTGCCCCCAGGGGTTGAGGCGCACGTGCAGGACGGGTCCGTCCTGTTCGGCACGTACCGACTTGGGGGCGGTCCGGACGTACGCGGGGAGGGGGGCGGGGGCGGGGACAGGCTTGGCGACGGGGAGCGAGTCGGTCATGCGAGTGCTACGTCCAGGTTCAGGAGTCGCCGGAACGCCACGCGGGGCGCCATCGACGGGGGGCGTACGAGGGTGAGGCGGGGGAGGCGCCGGACCAGTTGGCGGAGCAGGGTCTGGGCTTCGAGGCGGGCCAGCGGCGCGCCGAGGCAGTAGTGGATGCCGCCGCTGAACGCGAGGTGGTCGGGGGAGCGTTCGGGGTCGAACCGGTCCGGGTCGCGGTGGCGGGCCGGGTCCCGGTGCGCCGCTCCGATCATGAGGTGGACCATCTCGTCGCGGCCGATCTCGAAGCCGCCCAGCACGGTGTCCCGGGAGGCGACCCTGCTGATCACGTGGGTGGGCGGGTCGTAGCGGAGCGTCTCCTCCACGAACCCGGCCACGAGGTCCGGGTTGTCGGCGACCATGGCCCAGCGGTCGGGGCTCTCGACGAGCCGGAGCGTCATCGTCGACAGGAGGGTCGCGGTGGTTTCCAGGGCGGCCAGCAGGACGAACAGCACCAGGTGGTAGACGCCTTCGTCGGCCAAGTCCCGGTCGGGTTCGATCGCGTCCCAGGTCTGGATCCACCGGGTGACGGGGTCATCGCCGGGATGGGCGCGCCGGTCGTGCACGAGGTCCATGAAATAGGTGCGGAGTTCGGCCGTGGCGGCGTCCGATAGGGCCAGTTGGCTGGCCGACGGCAGCAGCTCCTGGGTAAACACCTGATCGTGCGTCAGTTCCCGGAGCCTCGGCCAGTCGGCCCGCGGGAGTCCGAGCCAGTCGCCTATGGTGGCCACCGGCAGTTCCTCGCAGACGAGCTCGGAGAAGTCCGCCGCCTCGCCGGTGCGTATTCGCTCCGTGAAGGCGTCGAGGAGTTGATCCGCGGTCCCCTTCACGTTGCGGCCGATGCGCTCCACGGTGCCGCGGTCGAACGTGCCCGCCGCCCGCCGCACCCTGGTGTGGTCCGGGGCGTTGAGTGCGGCGAGCGTATGGCCCATCTCCCGTGAGGAGGGGGCGTTCCAGCGGGTCCCGGTCCCCTGGCGCTCGCGCCATTCCCGGTCGGGCTCCAGCCACTGGCGGTTGCGCAGGATCTGATCGCAGGCGGCGAAGCCCGTCACGGCGAAACCGCCCCAGGGGGCGGGCACCACCTCGCCCCGTGCGAGGAGTTCGCCGTAGATGGGAAAGGGGTCGGCCTGCCCTCTGGCCGTCCGGAGACGGGAGAAGAGGGAGGCGGACGCCCGACGGTCGTACGTCGGAGTGATGGCAACGCCCATGATGGCGGCTCCTTTCTGAGAACCAGCCGCCATGCATACCCGCATGATCGTTAGCGCATCCACTACCACTGAGTACTCAGGACGTTACTAGAATCACACTGGACCTCTCGGTCACTCGCCCCTGGTCCACGCCAGGAAGCGGCTGAACAGGCCGCCCTTGGGCTGCGGCGCGGCACCGGCGTTCGTACGCGAGGGGCCTGCCCCCGCGGGGGAGCCGGCGGGCGCCTGCTGGTGGGGCATCCGGCCCGCGTGCGATCCGGGTGATCCGGGAGATCCGGGCGCCCCGGGCGCCCCGGCCGACCCCATGACACCGGCCGGTCCGGCTGCCTGGTGGACGGTCCGCGGGGTGAAGCGGATCGGGAGGGTGACCAGCGAGCGGCTCCACGGACTCGGAGCCCAGGTCAGCGACTTGAACGGGACGCGCAGCTCGACGTCGTGAAGCTGGTTGAGCAGCGTCTCGACGGCCGTTACGGCCATCATGAAAGCCGGGTCCTTGGCGGGGCAGGCGTGCGGGCCCGCCCCGAAGGCCAAATGGGCCTTGGCGCTGAGCTGTTCGCGGTGCTGCGTCAGCTTCGGGTCGGTGTTGGCCGCGGCGAACGAGACGAGGACCGGGTCGTTGGCCCGGATCACCCTGCCGCCGAGCTCCACGTCGTGCGTCGGGTAGTGAGCCGCGTAGTTGGCGATCGGCGCGTAGTTCCAGAGCGTCTGCGAGACCGCGTCCTCGACCGGCAGGCCACCCTGCCAGTCCTCGCCGAGGTACAGGGCGCTGCTGGTGCCGATGGCCGCGGCCAGCGGTGCGGTGCCGCCGGAGAGCAGGGTGACCAGCTGGTGCAGCACCTCCTCGTCGCTCAGCTGGGCCGAGTGCTCCATCAGGCGCGTCGTCAGGTCGTCCGTCGGACGCCGCCGCTTGAGGGCGATCAGCTCGGTGAGCGCCCCGCCGAGCACCTCGTCGGCGCCGGGCGTTCCCTCGAAGATGCCGCTGATGCCGGCGATCACGCGGTCGCCGATCTCGGGCGGGCAGCCGAACAGGTCGCTGAAGACGAGCAGGGGCAGCGGCTGGGCGTACTCGGCCATCAGCTCCGCCTGGCCGCGGATGTCGGTACTGAACTGACTGATCAGGTAGTTGGCGGACTGCTGTGTCTGCCTGATGAGCTGGTGCTCGTTGACCGTGGCGAGGCTGTCGGTGACGGCCCGCCGCAGCCGGGCATGGGCCGCACCGTCGCTGAAGAGCGCGTTGGGGCGGTATCCCATCATGGGCAGTGCCGGGCTGTCCGCCGGGACGCGGCCTTCGGCCAGGGCGTTCCAGCGGCGCGAGTCGCGCACGAAGGACGCCGGGTTCTGCAGGACGTACAGGGCGGCGTCGTAGCTCGTGACGAGCTCGACCTGGACGTCGGGGGCGATGTCCACGGGCGCACTGGGACCGTAGGCGCGCAGCTGTGCGTAGTGGCTGTCGGGGTCGGCTCCGAACGAGGGGCCGTACATCTGGACGTTCCCGTGCGCGGGGCAGCCGGGGGGTATCTCCTGCGGATCACGTGGCTGTTGCATTCCTGCGCTCCTAGCCGAGTTGGGACATGAGGTGTTTCACGAGGGTGATGAGGGCCCGCGCGGAGGAGTTCTGGTCCCGTACGTCGCACTCCACGACAGGAGTGTCGGCGGTGAGGTTCAGGGCCTCGTGCACCTCGTCGAGCGGGTAGTGCGTGGTGCCCTCGAAGTGGTTCACGGCGATGGCGTACGTCAGGCCGAAACGTTCGACGAGGTCCAGGACGGGGAAGGACTCGTGCAGCCGCTCCGGGTCGACGAGCACCAGCGCACCCAGAGCGCCCCGCGAGAGCTCCTCCCACATCTCCTTGAAGCGCTCCTGGCCGGGCGTTCCGAAGAGGTAGAGCACCAGGGTGTCGCTCAGTGTGAGCCGGCCGAAGTCCATGGCGACCGTGGTGGTCGTCTTGTCGGGCGTGCCCGACAGGTCGTCGAAGCCCACGCTGGCCTCGGTGATCTCCTCCTCGGTCCGCAGGGGCTCGATCTCGGAGAGACTGCCGATGCAGGTGGTCTTGCCGACCCCGAAGTGACCCACTATGAGGATCTTCACCGCGTGGGAGACGTCTGGATCCAGGTACACGCGCGTTACGCTCCGAATCGATTCTTCAGGCCCTCGAGCACGGCGCTGACCAGTTCTCTGTCGACACGTTCGGCGCGTGGTATCGGTGTCCTCGCGAGGATGAGACCGTCGTCCTCCAACTGCGCCAGCAGGATGCGGACGATGCCCAGGGGCAGGTGCGTGTGCCCTGCCACCTCGGCCACGGACAGGAAGCCCTTGGCGACCAGGTCCATGACCTGCCCCGCTTCCGGCGACAGCGTGCGCGCCGCGGCCTGTCCGTTCTCCACCGCCGCCGTCACGAGCGTCGTGTGCTCGTACTCGTGCTCCGGGGGCAGTGCCCGTCCGTTCGTGATCACGAAGAGGGGGACTAACGGAGAGGTCAGTTCCAGCTCTTCGTCCTGTTCGAACCCATCAGGCATGACCTGTCCCCTTCGCCGGTGCCGTCGCGGTCAGTCTGGGAACCACCTCGTGCAGACGCGTCGTGAACTGTTCTATGTCGCAGTCGTGTTCGGCGGCAGCGGCCAGGAAGGCATCGGGGCCGGCCGCCATCAGGAAGATCCAGCCGTGCTGGAACTCGATGACCGTCTGACGCCATTCCGCGTCCTCGACGGCTCCCGCGAACTGGGAGGTGACCCGGCTGTAGGCGTGGATGCCCGTCATGGCCGCGGAGATCGTGTCCGCGAGGTCGCGGCTCATCCCCTCGGTCGCCCCGCGGGGAAGACCGTCCGATCCCAGCAGCACGGCGTGCCGGGCGCCCTTGACCTCGGCCATCACCCGGTCGAGCTCGCCGAGGGCGAATCCCGCGTCACCGGCGCTCTGCTGCCGGGGGGCGCTCCCGCGCGGACCTCCGGCGTCCTCGGTGCTCACCCGCGGCGGCGAGGTGAGGTTGTTGCCCAGGCGTGCGACGAGGCGGTGCATGCGGAAGGAGATCTGCTGCATGTCCACATCGGGCGCTGCCGCGGCGGCGAGGTAGGAGCCCTGACCCGCCCCGATCAGGAAGCTCCAGCCGTGGGAGAACTCGATGATGGTCTGGTTCCACTGCCGGTCCTCCTCCGGTCCGGCGAAGTGGGCCGTGGCCCGGCTGAGCGACTGCATCCCGGCCATGGCCGCGGAGATGGTGCGTACGTCCTTCTCGGCCAGCCCTTCGGTCGCGCCTCGGGGAAGGCCGTCGGCGGAGAGCAGGACGGCGTGCCGCGCACGGGGCACGTTGTGCACGATGTCCTCGAGCATCCACGAGAGGTCTGAGGTCATGCCTCTTCGGGCCCTTCGAACGAGGTGGCGTCAAGGTTGCGGCCGGAGAGCGTGCCGCGCTGGAAGGCGCCCAGACTGCGCCCGGAGGCGCGGCCCGTTTCCCCCGAGGTCCGCGGCGCCGGTGCGGTGGCGTCCGGATCCGGGACGCTCGCGATGGGCGCCTGGCGTGCGCCGCGCTTGGGCAGACCGTGCATCGTGCGCGACGTCGGGCTCGGGGGCGTCGTGGCCTGCGGCGGCCGGCTCTCGGTGACGCGCCGGATCTCGCTGACCGGAGCCTCCTGGACGGGCGGCATCTCCTCCATGGTCCACAGCTCCTCGGGCAAGAGGACGACGGCCCTGACGCCGCCGTATCGGGAGACTCCGGTGACGTCGACCTTGAAACCGTGCTGGCGCGCGATCAGGCCGATGACCGGGAAGCCGAACTTCGGCTGGGTCCCGAGCTGCGACAGGCGGGGGGCGACTTCCCCGGAGAGCAGCGCGGTCGCCCGCTGCCGCTCTTCGTCGTTCATGCTGACACCGGCGTCGTCGATGACGATGCACAGGTTGTTCTGGACGCGCTGGAACGTCACCTCGATCGGTGCGTCGTGCTGCGAGAAGCTCGCGGCGTTGTCCAGCAGCTCCGCCACGGCGAGGGCGACGGGCGCGACCGCGGACGCCTTCAGGGCGAGACTGGTCTGCTGCATGATGGCGACCCGGTGGAAGTTGCGGATCTGGCCCTGGGCACTGCGCACCACGTCGTAGACGCTGGCGGGCCTGTTGCGCCGGCCGAGCGGCGCACCGCACATGACGGCGATGCCCTGAGCCTTGCGCGCCATCTGGGCGTTGGCGTGGTTCACGTCCAACAGGTCGCTGAGGACCGTGTGTCCGCCGTACTTGCGCTGGATGCCGTCCAGCAGCGTCGTCTGCTCGGCCGCGAGGCTCTGCAGGAGGCTGGCGGCACCCTTGAGGACCGCCTTGGTGTTCTCCTCCGCCGCTTCCTTGGCTGCGCGGAGCGTGGCGTCCTGCTCGCTGCGGAATCTCTGCAGCTCGGCGTGCGACGCGTGCAGGTAGCTGTCCGCCGTGAGGAGCTGGTGCCTCAGCTCGGCCTCGGTGTGCTCCTTCTTCGCCCCCAGCGCTCTGTTGCGGGCGACGAGTGCCACGACCGCGACAACGGCTATCGCCGCCACCGCAACCAGGCACCACACAAGTGCGTCTCGATTCATGGAAACCTTTCCCGGCGCGTGCCATGCGGACGGCTGCAGATACACCTCGCGAGGCCCCGCAACACAGCTGATCGGCACGGTTCACCTGCTGTTACGCGGAGAGCATGCCGCCGATCCAAATCAGCATCTGCGTCGAAATGGAACAAGATCGCAGATGCCGGGATGCTATCACCGGATCTTCAACCCCCCTGACGCCCGCTATGGCGCGAAATCCGCCCAACCCGGGTGTCACAGGCGCCGGTTGACATGCTGTTTCGGCCCGTCACATCTGCTATCGGCCACCCCTCCCGCTATCGAGTCGTTAAACAGTTCTTCACGAGAGGAGTGGCGATCTCTCACATCTGCCTGAGGCCCCGTCAACCGGGCCCGGGGCCGCCCGGGCCGGCGGTGTTCCGCCGGCACGGGCGGCCGGGGGTCAGGCGGCCACCGTGCGACGCTCCCCCTCCGTCCGCCCGGCGGAGAGCCTGCCGGTGCGGTGCAGCGCGTGGAGCGCGGCCGCACAGGCCAGGCCGAGCAGGAGGAGCGCCACCCAGGGCAGCGCGGGCACGCGCGCTTCCCGGGCCGCGTCCAGCGCCATGCCCGTCACGAGGTTGCCGAGCGTGATGCCGATTCCGCAGATGGTGTTGTACAGGCCGTAGTACGTGGCCACGAGGTGACTGCCCGCCAGGCGGACGATGGTGTCCATCTCGAAGGGGTAGGCGATCATCGTCCCCACCGCCAGCAGCAGCGCTGCCGTGGCGGAGGGCAGTGCGGCCAGGAGCCACAGCCCCACCCCGCCGTCGGGCACCGGCACCGCCGAGGCCGCGAGGAGCGGCACGAAGGCCGCCCCCATCGTCAGCAGACCCCAGGTGAGGGCGCGGCCCGCCTCCATACGGGCCTTGCACCAGGCGGTGACCCTGGTCTGGAAGACGATCGTGCAGAGCCCGGACACCGCGAACAAGGCCGCCACCGCGACCGTGCCGGACGTTCCGTCACCGCCCAGGCGCCTGACCTCCAGGGGGAGCGACAGGTAGACCTGGAAGGTCAGGACGTACGAGCCGATCATGGCCAGGGAGAACAGCAGGAACGGTCGGTTCGAGAACATCCGCCGCCACTGCCGCAGGACGCCCTCGCGCTCCTCCTCCGCCGTGCCGGCGCGGTCGGCGCGACGGGCGGGCAGGGCCCGGATCTGGACGATGCTCAGGATCGCGAAGATGCCTGCCGCCGCAAGGCAGGTGACGCTGAAGTCCACACCCGTCAGCACCATGCCGACCAGCGGGCCGAGCAGGATGCCCGCCTGGTAGAAGACGTTGAACAGGGCGAACGCTTCGACACGGCGCTCACCCGCCTCTGCCGCCAGGTAGGCCCGGGTGGCCGGGTTGAACAGCGCTCCCGCCAGGCCCGTGGCCGCCGAAGCGGCCAGCAGCGCGGGCACCGATTCGGCCAGTCCGAGCGCCGCGAATCCGATGACGCGCAGCACGAGGCCCGCGATGATCATCGGCTTGTAGCCGAGCCGGTCGCCCAGGGTCCCGCCGATGAGGAACATGCCCTGCTGACTGAAGTTGCGCACACCGAGGATCAGCCCGACGAGCCAGCCCGCGAGGCCCAGCGGACCGGCCAGGTGGGCGGCCAGGTAGGGCATCAGCATGTAGAAGCCCAGGTTGATGGTGAACTGGTTGACCATCAGGAGCTGGACGCTGCTCCCGTACGAGCGGACCTGCTCGATCGTGTCCTTCACCGGGACTGCTCCCGTGCTCCGGCTCCGCCGAGGGTGAGCGGGTCGACGACGGTGGTGCAGCGGGTCCAGCGGGTGACCTCCTTCTCGTCCAGGCGGCCGATCAGGTCCGGCTCCGGGGCGGGCGGGGAGCCGAGCAGACCGTGGGCCGCGCAGTAGCCGTCGTCGTAGACGGTGCCGAGGTAGCGCTGCGGGCCGTCCGGAAAGACGGCCGCGATCCGTGCGTCCTCGGGAAGCGACCGGGCGAGCCAGCCGGCGACCAGCGCGACCGCTCCGACGCTCCATCCGCCGGTGGCGTAGTGGGAACCGGCCAGTTGGCGGCAGGTCCACACGGCTTCGGCGGGGGAGACCCAGTGCACCTCGCTGAAGTGCTCGTAGGCGACGTTGCGGGGGTAGATGCTCGACCCCAGTCCGCGCATCAGCCTCGGCCGGGCGGGCTGTCCGAAGATCGTGGAGCCGATGGTGTCCACTCCCACCAGCGTCAGATCCGGGTAGAGCTGACGCAGCACCCGTGAGACCCCGGCGGAGTGGCCCCCGGTACCGACGCTGCACACGAGTACGTCGATGTGCCGCAGCTCGGTGGCCAGTTCGAGGGCGAGCGGGGCGTAGGCGCCGGTGTTGTCGGGGTTGTTGTACTGGTCCGGGCACCAGGAGTCCGGGTACTGCTCCAGGAGCTGCCGCACGCGGTCGCGGCGGGCCTGCTGCCAACCGCCGTCGGGGTGCGGCTCGCAGACCATGTCGACCTGGGCGCCGTACGCGACCAGCAGTCGGGTCATGGACGGCTCCAGGCCCGGATCGGTGACCAGGGTGATCGGGTGCCCGTAGACCATGCCCGCCAGTGCGAGGCCCAGGCCCAGGGTTCCACTGGTGGACTCGATGATCCTCGAACCGGGCTTGAGGTCGCCGCGGGCTCGGGCCCGTTCGACCATGTGCAGGCCGGGACGGTCCTTGATGCCGCCCGGGTTGAAGCCCTCCAGCTTCGCCCAGAAGCCGCGTCCCGTCGGGGTGAGGGGTTCGGAGATGCGCAACAGCGGGGTGTTGCCCACCAGCTCCGACAGGGCCGTGCGGCCCGGGCCTGTGGCTGACGTGTCGGTGGTCGCGAAATGCATGGCTGTGCCTTCGTTCGTGGTGGCTTCGACGACTCGTTCGGACGGCACGCCATCGGAGGGCATCAGGAACCGGGGTTCCCGCACCCAAGGACGACGTGCGGCAGCCGCGGCGTACGGCTGCGGGACGGGACGAGTGGTCTAGATCCGCCACCGGCACGTGCAGGCCAGCGCGGAGCGACCGGTGCGGGCTATGGGCGATCTGGCGGAGTCGGACACCACCGCGGTGGCCGGTGTGGGGTGCACCGCCCCGGGCTCGCGCGGGACGGGGGTTGCGTCCGTCTCGGCGGGGCGCTGCACCGCGCCGGAGACCCAGGTGGTCAGGCAGGGCGCGGAGCAGGCGGAACCGTGCTCGTGCTGAGAACGGCCGGGGGACGGGGCATCGTGCGGGGGCTCTTCGTATCCGGCCGACTCGGCCGACTCGGCCGACTCGGAAGGGGAAGGGGAGAGGGAGAGGGAGAGGTGGCCGTGACCGTCGTTGGAGAGGGCGGAGGAGCAGTGGACGGCAGCCAGGAGCAGCACACTCAGCGCGCAGGCGAGCAGGACGCCGGCCCAGGACGGAACGCGGCGGGCCCAGGGTGGAAGGCGGAAGCGGAGCACAGGTCCTCCGTGGCAGTCGTTCCTCTCGGCCGACGGACGGAGAAACGGCATGGGCGGGTGCACGCGGGGCCAGGTGGATGTGAACGCCGGAGGCCGAGATGGTTGAACATATCGCCGTCTCGTGGGCACATCCGTGTATCCCGCACCCCGTGGGGTGTCGTCGGAAAGCTCGGAAAGCTCGAAGGGTCCGGCGCCTACACCTGGAGGACGGTCCGTGATCTGAGATGCTCTGCGGGCCCGGCAGGGAATCGCTTCGACCGCTCGGCCGGTCGCGTAACCCGTAGGGGTCGGGAATTCTGCCCCTCGTCCGGCGCGTGGGCCAGGGCGGGCGTGTCCGCGACCCGCGACGGTGCGCTCGTCGAGCGGCGCACACCCTCATCGGCGGCGTGGCCTGCGTCCTCGGAGCAGCCCGCAGCAGGCGCTGCTGCCGGGCCCGCCGCATGCGCGAGGGAGCCGGAGGCGACCGGCGCGACGCCTCCACCGTGGTGTTCCGCACGTGAGCAGCACGTGCCCGACAGGGGGAGGAGGAGCAAGGTCAGCGCGGCGATGACCAGCCGATACGCCAGCGAGAGCGTCGGCCGGCCTGCGGAACGCGACCGAGCTGTCATCACCCCGTGATCGTAGTCGCCGTCCGCCGGGTCCCGCGGGCCGCTCGCGCAAGAGTGTCCGATCCAACTGCCCGCCGGGGCAAGGGTTGTAGGAAGTCATCAGCGGGGGAGGCCCGGAGTACGGCGCGGGGCGAGGGGCCTGCCGCAGCCGCGCCGTTCAGCCGCTGCATCGCTGACGCGCGGGTTCTGTGCTGAGCTGGAGAGGTGCTCGGGACACGGCATCCGCCATCCCCGGAGGTGCGTAGGCCATGCCGCACGTCCGTCTGGCCCCGCCGGCGCCGACCCGGCCGGGCATCCTTCTTCCGCGCCGCGATCTGGCGGTCGGCTGGACGCTGATGGTGCTCATCGCCGTCCTCGCGTGGGTGCTCACGATCGGGCAGGCCCGCCACATGGGCATGGAGCCCGGCACCATGGGGCTGGCGCTGCCGCTCTTCCTGCTGCTGTGGGTGGTCATGATGGCGGCGATGATGCTGCCGTCGGTGGCGCCGGTCGCCATCACCTGGGTACGGGGGATCGGCCGCCGCTCGGCGGGCCCGGCCCGTGCGCTGCACATCGCCGAGTTCGTCAGCGGCTATCTGCTGGCCTGGACCGGCTTCGGGCTGCTCGCGTACGGCGCCCTGGCGGTGACCGGACGCCTGGTGGAGGGCAACCCGGACGCCGGCCGCTGGATCGGAGCCGGGGCCTTCCTCCTCGCAGGGCTGCACCAGTTCGGGCCGCTGAAGCGGGTCTGCCTGCGGCATTGCCGCAATCCGATGTTCCAGCTCCTGCGGTACTCGCGGTTCCGGCCGTGGGCGAGGGATCTGCGGGTCGGTGCGCATCACGGGCTGTACTGCGTCGGCTGCTGCTGGGGGCTGATGATCGTCCTGATCCCGCTCGGCGTCATGAACGTGGCCGCGATGGCGGCCGTGGCCCTGGTGATCTTCCTGGAGAAGCTCTGGCGGCGGGGCCCCTGGCTGACCTGGGCCGTCGGGATCGCCTTCCTCGTCCTGGCGGCTCTGGCCCCCTTCCAGGACTGGCTGCTGCCGGGCCTGGGCGGCGCTCCCCCGATGGAGGACATGCACGAGATGGCGGGCCTGACGGCCTCGACGGCGCTGACGGCCCTGACGAGTCTGTTCTGAGCGGCGGTCCCGGCTTTGACCGGCGCAGGAGCCGGGAGGAGAATTGACGTGATGGCCCGTGCCGCCGAGCGCCCGTGGTGACGGCCGGCGGGGGAGTCGCCGTTGTGCCCCCTGCCCCCGCTCGCCCCCGCTGTGCTCCCAGCCCGGCGCAGGGCCATGTGGAGGCGATGAGATGTCCGAGACGACAGTGACCGTCCCGAGATGGCACGCGGCCGGGGACTGGTTCGACACGTGCAGGTGCAATGTTCCCTGCCCCTGCTCCTTTGCCCAGCTGCCCACGTACGGCGAATGCGACGGAGTCCTGGCCTGGCACGTACGCGAGGGCAACTACGGCGACGTACCGCTGGACGGCCTCAACGTGCTCATGCTCGGCTCGTTCGTCGGCAACGTGTGGGCCGAGCACACCGACTCCTACGGGGCGGTGTTCCTCGACGAGCGTGCCGACGACGCGCAGCGCGAAGCCCTGCAGATGATCTTCGGTGGTCAGGCGGGCAGCTGGCCCGCCGAGATGGTCACCATGTTCGGCCCCGAGATGCGGGGCATGGACTTCGCCCCGATCGAGATCGAGGTCGACGAGGACCTCGGCGGCTGGCGCGCCACGATCCCCGGCCGGGTGGAGGCGAGTGCGGTGGCTCTCACCGGGCCGACCACGCCGGAGGGCGCGCGGGTCCAGTCGACCAATCTGCCGGGCTCGGAGACCGGGCCGGGGCAGGTCGCCACCTGGGGCCGCTCCACCGCGGACCGCGCCGATGCCTTCGGCTTCCACTGGAGCCGGGAGGGCCAGTCCAGCAAGCACATCACCTTCGACTGGACCGGGCCGTAGCAGCCCGGGAGTCAGGTCGCCAGCCCACGAGTCAGGTCAGCTGGGACCACAGCGCGCGCTCGACCTCGCTGAGGGGGGCGGACGGGTCCACGCGCTCCGGATGGCCCGAGGGGGGACCCGAGAGGGAGGCGTCGGTTGCCGGCGTTGCCGGGGGGTCGGCGGCCTCGGTGGGAGGGATCGGAGGGAGGGACACTGCTCCTACGGAGATCGATCCCCAGCACAGGCCGAGTGTCTCCCAGTCCGGCACGACTTTGCGGATCCCCCGGAGGATGACTGCCCAGAGGCTTCTGCCCATCACGTGCCTCCGATTCGGATCGCTGCTGCCGGTCGGCACCAGGATGGCGACAGGCTCTTGGGCGATCATTGGGCGGCGCGCCGGAGGGAAGGTCTCGCTGACGTCGAGGCCGAGGCCGAGGGCGTGGGCGTGGAGCTGGAGCTGGAGCTGGTGCCGGTGGTCGTCATGGACCGGCCGACGCCCCGCTCGCCGGCGTGGCACCCGCTCGACGAGCTCTCCGCCGATCCCGCCCTCTGACGGCGGGCCGGCCGGCGGGCCGGCGGGCCGGGCCGCCCGTCAGTCGAGCAGGCCGGCCAGTTCGCGCCACTGGCGGTGCGGCAGCTCATCCGGGCGGGTGCCGATCACGGACAGCGAGACGTGGTCGGCACCCGCGTCCAGGTGCTCCCTGACTCGGGCGGCGATCGCGTCCCGGCCGCCCCAGACGACCAGGGAGCGCACCAGCCGCTCGGCGTCCGGGCCCGCGAGGTCGACCGAGTAGCCGAGCGTGCGCAGCATGTCCGCCCGGTTGGGCAGCGACTCCGCCACGTGGGACCAGGCCTGGTCCCGGGTCGCCCGGTCCTCGGGACCGAGCAGTACGGCCTGGAACACCCCGAGGAACGCATCAGGGCCCATCAGGGCCCGGGTGCGCGCGGTGTGCTCGACCGGCATGCCGAAAGGCACGGCGCCGGAGGCCCGTTCGGCCGCCAGCCCGAGCATCTTGCTGCCCACGGCACCGATGACCCGGGGGAGTTGCTTCGCCGCCCCGGGAGGGCCGAACGGGGCGGCGTCCATCCGGTCGAGATAGTCGCGCATGGTGGACACGCGCGGGCCGAAGGACAGCCCGCGGATCCTCTCCACGAACCAGGGGTGGCTGATCCCGAGGCCGAGCACGAAGCGGTCGCCGAAACACTCGTGCAGCGTCCGCTGCGCCTGTGCCATGGTCACCGGGTCGCGCCCGTAGACGGTGGCGACGCCGGTGGCCACCTTCAGCCGGGACGTCGCCGACAGCAGCAGCGTGGCCTGGGTCATGGCCTCCCGGCCGGAGAGCTCGCCGAGCCAGAGCGCGCCGTAGCCGAGCTCCTCGATCTCCCTGGTCGCCTCCACCGCTTGCGGGAGTGGCACGTTGTCGAACTGGTCGGTCCACAATCCGAGTCGGCCGACATCCGGCCTGACGTCATTCATCAGGACAAAACCCTTGCTCTCGCAGGTAGTTGGGCTGCAATTCACGATACGGTACGGGGCCGTTCCCTATCAATGGATTCCTTGATTGCCCGGCGCGCCGTGCCGCCGCGCCGCGGATTCGCTTGACCAGTGCCTGCCCAAGGGCGCGGGTCGAGGCTCGTCGCCGCCCATCAGGAACGTGTTCACCGCGTCCGTCTTCGCCAGATCTGTCCCGGCCAACGGGCCCACCACCCGCAATCGCGACGGTTCGACTCGCGACGTACTCCTCCGCGGTGCTCGAAGCCGGGCGGGGGTGTTGTTCACTATGGGTGGGTGGGGGTTGGCTCACAAGTGGCGGCGCGCGGCGTCCAGTCGGAGGTGTTGAGTTCATGGCGGAGGCCAACGGGCAAGCAGCCGTGATGAGTTCGGGAACGCGCAGGCGTGGCAAGGTACTGGAGGACGCCATCCTGGCCGCGACCCTCGAACAGCTGCGGACCGTCGGCTACGCAGGTCTCAGCATGGAAGGCGTCGCCGCCGGTGCCGGTACGGGCAAGGCCGCGCTGTACCGCAGATGGTCGAACCGGGAGGAACTGGTCACCTCGGCGCTCAGCAGCGTTCTGCCGAACCCCTCCGCGATCGTGCTGACCGGCGATGTGCGAGAGGACTTCCTGGCGCTCCTGGGCTGCGTGCGCGACGCCATCGCCGTCACGCACGGCACCGTCTTCCAGGTCGTCCGGAGCGAAGCCGCCGAGGCGGCCGGCGGGATGATGCACGTCGTCGTCGGCCAGCGGGTCATGGACCCGTGCCACGAGCTGCTCCTCGAGGTGCTCCGGGCCGGCGTCGGCCGGGGTCGGCTCCGGGCGGGAGCCGACTCCGAGATGGTCGCCACGGTCGGCCCGGCCATGATCGTCCACTATGTCGTGCACCAGGGTCCGAAGGTTCCGGACGATTACCTGGCATCCATCGTGGATGACATCCTCGTGCCGCTGACGGCTGCGTAAATCCCAGCCCCGGGTGATTTCCCTGATGCGGGCTTGCGCGCCCCGGCTCCGCCGGGAGCGGGCTGGTGACCCGGGTGCCGGGGTACCTGCTCTCGCTCGGCGAGAACACGCTCGACGTCCACCAGTTCCAGCAGCGCATGACCTCGGGACGCAACCACCTGCTGATGGGTCGCCTGGAGCAGACGGATCGCGGCAGCTGGCCGGCCCCCTGCTCCAGCTGATCTCCGAGATCCCGATGCGGGAGACGTTCTACCGGCCATTGACGTTGGCCCCCTATCAGGCGGATCGCCAGGCCGATGCCCTGCGTTGGGTGACCCCCAGGGCCGGCGTCGTCCTGGGGGTCACCACTCCTCGCGGGGGGCGGGATTCAATTGAGGAATGACCACCCGCTTGCACGGGTGATGAATTCGGTTATTTCTGGCTGGTGGTCATTGAGGAAGAAGTGGCCGCCGCTGAATTCACGGACCGCGCAGTCGGCGCCGGTGTGCTGCCGCCAGTCCCGCGCCTCCTCGATGCTGGTGCGGGGATCGGCGTCGCCGGTGAGCACGGAGATCGGGCAGGACACCGTCGCGCCGGGATCGCACCGGTAGGTCTCGACGGCCAGAGCCCCGAAGACGGCCTCGGCGAGCTCGGGCACGCTGCGCAGGCTCGGGTCGTTCCGGCGGTCCTGGCGGCCCGGGTACTGCACGGCCAGAACCTGGGCCGCCGGGGACAGCGCGGCGGAGAACGGGAAGTAGTAGCTGGCACTGCCTCCGGCGTGCGGCAGGCAGACCAGCCGCGGGGCAGTGGCCGGAGCCTGGTGGAAGCGCCGGATCCACACCTGGGCGTCGGTCGTGGCAAGGGTCATCGCGGTACTTCCTGGTTGTCGGTCGCGAGGCTGACGAAGACCGAGTCACCCTCGACCTTCGCGCTGTACACCGGAACCGCTTTGGTGGCCGGTTTGCTGTCGGCGTTCCCGGTGCGCAGGTCGAAGCACGAGCCGTGCAGCCAGCACTCGATCACGCCGTCGTACACCTCGCCCTCCGACAGCGCTACGTCCGAGTGCGAGCAGCGGTCCTCCAGCGCGTGCACCTGGCCGGCGCTGCGGACGACGGCCACCTGAGTCCCGTCGACGTTGACGGCGAGCACCCCTTCCTCGGGTACGTCGGCCAATGCGCAGGCGCGGACATAGCTCTGGCTCATCCCAGCTCCTTGTGGTGTCGTAGGGGCGACATTGCGTGTCGCAAGCATGGCGCCCGACCCTAAAAGCGCGCTAAGCGCTGACTGGGACGCGGCACCGCGGCCCCGACGGGCCGGCTCTCAAGCGCAGGGCCGGGAGGCGCCGACGGTCAACGCCCGTCTGGGACGCGCCGGTTGTCGAACGCCCGGCTGGGAGGCGCCGACGGTCCCGCGTCGTCCGCCGCGACGGTGATGGCCGTGACCAGCAGATCCCGGAGCATCATCCAGCGTCCCCGGAAGCAGTCCAGCCGCACACCGTCCACGCAGGTGACGTCGAACGCCGAGATCGTCTGTGGTCGAGGGTCAACCAAAAATGAGCTCGACGTCCTTGTCCAGGCAGAACTTCATGACGGCGATCAGCTCGCGGACGTCGTCGATGCGCCGCCCCAGCACGGGGTCGCTGTCACCGTGTGGCCACTGGGCGGTGATTGCCTCCAGGCGGGGCAACATGGCAGCGCATTGAGCCGGTGTCAGATCGGGACCGCTGTCATCGGGGTGATCGAGGAGCGGTGCCAGCGTGGTGGAGACGTTGCTCCACGGGCGGTCTCCGCCGAAGCCGTGCATGTCGGCGAGGGTGAACCCGTCAGCCTGTGCCAACCAGCTCCTGAACGCGGCGAAGCCGCTGTAGGACCAGGAGACGTCCGGGCTGCTCACGTCGTCGTCTCCGGGGAAGAGCATGAGACCCATCCTGCCCTCCCTGCTCGGCGAGTGCCCAGGATCAGCCGCGGGGAGGAGGGTCGGCAACCGAATTGACTGCCCTGCCCACCGGCCAGGCGACGGACTGACCTGGCCGCCATCCGCCCCCGATCAAGACCGGAGATCATCTACGGGACGGCCCTTACAACCCCAAACAGAATGATCTCCCAGGTGGTTGGATCGCTCAGGGACCTGGCTGAGTGCACCGCTGCCGACGTGTGGCCTCGTCCCGACCTGAAGTCACTGCCAGTATTTTCTTGACCGCGTCGTCGTCACTACCGGACCGAAACCCCGGACCCGCCGCTGTCGTCCACGGTGACGAGGGGACGGGGCATCGAGAAGTTGCTGGCGATCTCCATCCGGATCTCGGTGTCGCCAGCGGCCGTCCAGCAGACGCCTTGCCCGTTGCACAGTCCGTCCACGGCTGTTGACCAGTCATCCATGGCTTCGGGCGACAAACGCAACCCAAGGCGCCCGTTGGCGAAGGCGGTCGTGATGATGCGAGCCGGGGACCGGCCCAATCGGCATTCTGTTGGCGGTTGTTAGAAGGAGACCGAGCGATTTGGCTGCTGGGCGCGAGGGGCGGCACGCACCCGCGCTGGGAGCCCGTGAACTCCGCCTCGGGTGGTTGAGCCGGTGGGAACGCCCGGTACGGGTCGACGGCGCGGTGGAAGCGCCGGAGCACCTGACGGACTTCCTCGGCTACCTGGCCGTGTACGTCGGGGGCATCACGCTGCTGCCCTGGCTGCTCGGATACGGCAGCACCCGCCTGCTGCGCTTCGTACGGACTCGCCGGCACGACCCGGGAGGCCCGGACCACGCCCGGGACGCCGACCCCTCCCCGCCCGGCCCGCCGACAGACGCGCCGGATGCACCCTCGGCACCTTCGACCACCTGATCGCCCGGCTCCGCGAACCGGCCGGCAGGCCGGCGGTGGTGGTCGTACGTCACCGATCCCGCCCACGACAGATCCTGGCCGGCGGCAAGACGGTCAGGGCGGACGATGGCGTGCCCGCTATGTCCATTCCGCAGCGGATGGCCATGTCCAACAATCGCCCAGACCCGGCAAAGACGGCCGCAGAGGCGTACAAGGATATTATTTATGGTTCCGGTCCTCGTCGTCCTCGCGGTGTGTATTGCCGTCGCATATTTCAGGCCGAAGGAATCCCGTACTGGCTGTCTCCTCGTGTCGGGGGGTCTTTCTGGTGTGCGCGCTCACCCTCCTGTTGTTCCTCGTCGAGTGGAACACTCCGTAGTGATCGGAAATGCCTGGGTTCTGGGTAGAGGTCGCCACTACCTCGGGATGCCGAGCGGTCGCCCGCGTTGCGGTCCCACGTCGACAAGTTCTTCCAGGTCATCGAGCATCTTCACGACGGTGGATGGGATGGAGCTGCTGCCTACAGCCAGTCGCGCTTCTTGAAGATGACATACAGGCTCACGCAGACGACTGCCATCAGCAGGATTGCGAAGGGGTAGCCGCCCGCCCACTTCAGTTCCGGCATGTCCCCGAAGTTCATGCCGTAGATGGTTCCCACGAGTGTGGGTGCAAACAAGATGGCGGCCCACGAGGAGATCGTCTTGAAGTCGTCACCCTTACACCGCTGACCTGCGGGAATCGGTAGCGCGGGCGGTCTGACCTGCAGCAATCGACCTTCCAGGTTCTTTCACCCTGCTGCGCGTTTGTGCAGCCGATTCCCCCCAGCCGCCCCCCAACGAGGCCTCTTTCCCCCCAGATTCCCCCCAGCGGAGACTGTCTCGCCAAGAGGGCGCCGCAGGTCCGGGGGCGTCCTCCGTCGCTCACGACAGGTTACTCAGGGGAGTGGCGGCGGGGCGAGAGCAGGAAACGCAGCGGGGCTGGAGGGGCTCGGCGAGGCTGGAGGAACCGCACTGGGGACGGACCAGCGAGGGCCGGCCGATCGCTTGGGTGGGCAACGTATCCGATGACTGGTGACGATGCGACGTTGACAGGCGGAACCCCGGGCGCGCTGGGCGGCCCGCGGTCTTTCGCTGACCCTGGTCGGCGGCACTGCGGCTCTGGGATGTCGAGCCGCTCCCCCTGCTTACGCCGTGGTGGCAAGCTCCCTGCCCTGGTCGCCTCTGACGTGGGCGGCCATGCGGATTCATAGGTGTGCCGCTGTCGGTGCCCGCTCGTACGCTGTTGGCCGGCGCAGGCGCGCCGGATCCTGGAGGTGTTCATGGCACGACAGCTGACGTATGAACAGCGGATCGCTTTGATCAACAAATGGAAAACCCCCCGGGTGCTTCCGAACAGCTCCGGCTGGAGCGCGCCGAGCGCATGGTGAAACAGGCGGTGCTCCGACACGTGCCGTTCCAGGGGCTCGACATCACGGTGGCGTCGAAGGGCTCGTACCCCAACAACGCCAACGACCGCGGTGACGGCGACGTCGACATCACGGTGAAACTCAACGGCCCCTTCCATACGGAGGGGCTGGCGGCTTGGTGGTTCGGGCAGCAGGCCGTGGTCCGCCTACTCCTCTCTCCTCCTCCCCTACTGCACCTCGAAGAGCGCGCTGAACGCGATCACCGTGCTCTACGCCGATGAACTGCGCGCCGAGGGGATTCTGGTCAACGCGGTGAGTCCCGGCTACTGCGCGACCGACCTCAACCGCCACACCGGGATGCGCACGGCGGAGGAGGGCCCGGCGATGGCGGTGGGCCCGGCGATGGCGGTGGGCCCGGCGATGGCGGTGGGCCTGGCGACGGCGGGCGAGGGCGGCCCGACGGGCGCCTTCCTGGCCGAGGACGGCCCGATTCCCTGGTGAGGCCATGCCGCACCGGCTCCGCCCGAAGCCTGCCGAGCCGTCCGTCCTCATGGCGGCAGGGCCGTCCTCATGAGGACGCGGACACCAGGCGTCGGGAGATCTCCCGGGTGACCGCGGCCGCGTGGTCGGTGAGGTAGAAGTGGCCGCCGGAATAGACCTGGACCTCGAACGCGCCCGTGGTGTGCTCCGCCCAGCTCTTCGCCTCCTCCAGGTCCACCTCGGGGTCCTCGTCACCGGTCAGGACGAGGATGGGGGACGCCAGCGGAGGCCCCTCCTGGTAGCGGTAGGTCTCGGCGGCCCGGTAATCGCTGCGCAGCGCGGGCAGTACGGTCGCCAGCAGCTCCGGGTCCGCGAGCAGCACGGGGTCGGTGCCGCTCAGCCGCTTGAGGTTGGCGACGAGCAGTTCGTCGGGGAGTTCGTGAACCTGCTCCTGGCGGCTGCGGGAGGGCGCGCGCCGGCCGGAGGCGAACAGCCACAGCGGGACGATCCCCGCCGCTTCCAGGCGGACGGCGACCTCGAAGGCGAGGGTCGCTCCCAGGCTGTGGCCGAAGAGGGCCAACGGGCGGTCGGCGTAGGGCAGCAACTCGGCGGTCACCAGGTCGGCAAGCCGGCCCACGTCGTCCACACAGGGCTCGGTGCGCCGGTCCTGGCGCCCCGGGTACTGGATGGCCAGGACGTCCACGTCCGGCGAGAGGGTCCGGGACACGGGGAAGTAGAACGGGGCGGACCCGCCCGCGTGCGGAAAGCACACGAGGCGCACGGGCGCGGCCGGTGCCGGATGGAACCGGCGCACCCAGTCGCCGGTCTGCGCGGGGCTTTGGGTCATGGCGTGCCTTCCGTCGACGGATCACGCCGCACGAGCTCGTGATGGGCGTGAGCAGTGCTTCATTCAAACGCCATTCGGGGATGCGGCCAATCCCCGCCGGCCCCTCAAAGCCACTGTTCGGCACGAGCACGGAGCGGCCCTTACCACTATCGGCGCGGACCATTTCGGTGCGGTCGGGTAAGGGGCCGTTAGGGGGTGTTGCCAGTGGTGAGCACCTGCAGACTGGCCGAGCCGAACGGCGGCATACCGGCCTTTGTGGCCACCGAGTGGAGGGAATCCATGGAAGCACAGCCGGAGTTCCGTGCGGGCGATGCGATCGCTTTTCCCGGCATGGGGCCTTCCCCCTTCTCCGAGTCGGCGAAGTTCATGCTGATCAATCCCATCGCGCGCAAAATGGCCGCCGCTGCCGACGAGGTGCTCGGCTATTCCCTGGTGGATCGCTACCGCGAATCGGAGGGCGACTACTCCGAGGCCGCCCAGGTCGCGTTCCTGGTGAACTGCCTGGCGCTGGCGGCCTGGGCGCAGGAGACGCTGGGCGCACGCCCCTCGGTCTGCGCGGGGGCCAGCTTCGGGGGGAAGGCGGCCGCGGTCCACACGGGGTCCCTGGACTTCGCGGATGCGGTGTGGATGACCGCCGAGATGGCGCGACGCGAGGACGAGTACTTCGCCCGTGAGTACCGCGACGCGGTCACCCACTCCTTCGCCCGCACTCCCGGCGACCGGCTCGACGAGATCCTCGCCGAGCTGGCGGAGCGCGGTGCCTGGCACGAGATCTCGTGCCACATCGACGAGGACTTCTTCATGCTGTCCCTGGACGGCGCCGAGGTCGAGGGGCTCGATGCCCGGCTGCGCGCGGTGGGTGGCCTCCCCCTGTACAGCATGAAGCCGCCGATGCACTGCGCCGCCTTCGGCGAGCTGCGCGAGCGCATCGAGCGGGAAGTGGTGGCCGAGCTGACCTTCCGCACCCCCGAGATGCCCCTGATCGCCGACCAGGACGGCCGGGTCGTGGACTCCGGGGAGGGGGTGCGGAGGATGATTCTGGACGGCTACACGCTGCCGGTCCGCTGGCCGGAGGTGGTCTCCGGGCTGCGTGGTCAGGGGGTCAGCCGGCTCTTCATGTGCGGGCCGGACCGCCTGTTCGGCCGGGTCGCCGTCACCACCCGGAACTTCGAGGTGGTCCAGGTGGACCCGAGGACGGCGATGGCGCCCCGGCGAGGGGAGCCCGGCCCGCGCCGGGCGCCGGCTCTGCCCGCACGGAGCCCGGCCTAGGCCGCGGTGCGGCGGGAGAGCACCGACCACAAGGCGTCCGGCCGGGAGAAGTTCTCCAGGCTCAGCGCGTCGTCGACGAAGCGGATCCCGTAGGCCGACTCCAGCGCGGCGAGCAGTTCCACGGTCCCGAGGGAGTCGAGGCCGAGGTCCCGCAAGTCGGCGTCGGGGAGGAGTTCCTGCGAGGACGGCAGGAACGGCAGGTGATGGCGCAGGGTCTCTTCGAACTGCTTGTCCCACATGGGTTTCTCCACTTCTCCGACTGCTTGACGGTTCGTACGGGTGCCCGGCCGGGGCCCGTCCTGACCGAACTCCATCCGCCGGTGCCGGGACAACCCCTGGCTGCCCCTAGTGCCCGGCTTCCGACCCGAGCCAGACGAGCGCCTCGTCGCCGAGCGGCGCGCAGGCCCAGCCCCGGAGCGACCATGAACCAGAGAACCCCGGACACCCAGGTCTCCCTGCACGACCGATTCCTGCACGGACTGGCGGCCTCGCCACGCGGTACGGCCGTGCGGGTGGGCGCGGACTCGGCGAGCTACGAGCAGCTCCACGAGCTCGCGCTGGACTGGGCGGGAACGCTGACCGCCAGGGCGGGGGAGCGCCCGCGCGCCGTGGGGGTGCTGGCCAACCAGGGGATCACCGCCTACGCGGGCGTCCTGGCCGCTCTGTACGCGGGCGCCACGGTCGTACCGCTGCACGCCGGCTTCCCCGCCGCCCGGACCCGCCACATGCTGGAGCTGTCGGGGGCCTCGACGCTGATCGCCGACGAGGCGGGCCTGGCCGCACTGGCCGCGACCGGGATCGAGTTGCCGGTCCTGGCCCCGGGGACCTCCCCCGCGGGGCCGGGCAGCGCACTGTCGGAGCCGATCGCCGCGGCCGACGGGGCCACGGCGTGCATCCTCTTCACGTCCGGTTCCACCGGCCGCCCGAAGGGCGTCCCGATCAGCCACGCCAGTCTGGGGCACTACTTCCGGCTGATGGACGAACGCTACGACTTCGGACCCGACGACGTCTTCTCGCAGACTTTCGACCTGAACTTCGACTGCGCCATGTTCGATCTCTTCTGCGCCTGGGGAGCCGGGGCCACGGCCCAAGCGGTGCCCGCGCAGGCCTATCTGGACCTGCCGCGTTTCCTGGAGGACCGTCGGATGACGGTGTGGTTCTCCACGCCCAGCGCCATCTCCCTGGTCCGCCGGACCGGCGGGCTGGCTCCCGGCGGGATGCGCTCGCTGCGCTGGAGCCTGTTCGCAGGGGAGGCGCTGCGCGGTGCGGACGCCGAGGCCTGGCAGGCGGCCGCGGACCGTTCCACGCTGGAGAACATCTACGGGCCCACCGAGCTGACCATCACGGTGACCCGTCACCGCTGGTCGCCGGAGCTCTCACCGGGGCTGTGCGTCAACGGCCTGGCCCCGATCGGGGCCCTGCACGAGGGACACGCGTACGTACTGCTGGACGAGGAGGACCAACCGGCGGCGCGGGAGGGGGAGCTGTGCATCAGCGGCCCCCAGCTGACGCGCGGCTACCTGGACCCGGCGGACGACGCCGGCCGGTTCGTACGCCGCGACGGGCGCGACTGGTACCGCACCGGCGACCGGGTGCGGCTGCGGGACAACGGGGAACTGGTCTACCTGGGCCGCCTCGACACCCAGGTCCAGTTGCACGGCTGGCGGGTGGAACTGGCCGAGGTGGAGCACGCGTTGCGCGAGTGCGGGGGAGTGGAGGACGCGGTGGCGGTCACCGCCGAGGGCGCGGGCGGTACCGAGCTGGTGGTCTTCTACACCGGTGCGCAGACGGAGCCGGCCGTGCTCGCGAGGGAACTGCGACAGATCCTGCCGCGCGGCATGATGCCCCGGTACTTCCGCAACCTGCCCGAGTTCCCGCTGAACTCCAACCGCAAGACCGACCGCGGGCTGCTGACGAAGGAGGCCGCCGAGCTGGTGGGCCCGGCGGCGGAGCGGTGAGCAGGCGGAGCGGTGAGCCGGCGGAGCGGGAACGTGGCGCCGGTCAGGACGTGGTGGCTTCCGCCACGGGGGCGGTCGCCGCGCGGGTGAGGGCGGCGCGCTGCTTCGGGTCCACCCAGGACACGAGGGAGCGCAGGGCGATGCCCAGGTCCTGCCCGGTCGGTGCCCGGTCGGGGTCGACGAGCCACTGCGCCATCACGCCGGTGGCCAGGGCCTGGAAGAGCGATCCGACGGCTCGGACCGTGTCCGCTTCCTCCGGGTCGCTCGCATCGCTGGTGAGGTGCATGAACAGGTCCGCCATACCGCTGCGTCCCTGCTCGATGCCCTCGCTCAGCGCCTCGCGCACCAGTTCCACGTGGTCCATCTGAGCGAAGATCTCCATGCTCGCCAGCCACAACTGACGGTGCGTCGTGAACTGCTCGATGACCTTGCTCCAGATGCTCTCGAAGCGCGCGATGGGATCGGCGGGGTCTTCGTCGGGCAGCGGATCGGACATGATCGCGCGCTGCAGCTCCTCGGTGGAGTCCTGCAGGGCGGCGATGAGCGCCTGGTTGAGCAGCGCTTCCTTCGATCCGTAGTGGTAGCCGATGGAAGCGAGGTTCGTCCCCGACGCGGCCACGATGTCGCGGGCCGTGGTGCGGGCGTAACCCTTCTCGATCAGGCAGCGCTTGGCACCGACCAGCAGGTCTTCACGATGTCCCATGCCGCGAAGCCTACCCCAGTTTCAAACAGATGTCTTATACATCGACTGTCTTATACAAATGACTTGTACAAACGTCTTGGACCGCTGTATATTTGCCGTCATGACTGAACCTGGCTCTCTGGCCGGGCGTAAAGAATGGATAGCGCTAGCTGCGCTGACCGTCGCGCCCATCGTGATTTCCATGGATCTGACGGTGCTGTACTTCGCAGTGCCGTCCATCGCCGGCAGCCTCCAGCCGACCGGTACCGAACAGCTGTGGATGATCGACATCTACGGCTTCATGCTCGCCGGCCTCCTCATCAGCATGGGGACCATCGGCGACGTGATCGGACGCCGCCGCCTGATGCTGATCGGCGCCGGCCTCTTCGGCCTCGCCTCCGTCGCCGCCACCCTGGCGGACAGCCCGGGGATGCTGATCGCGGCCCGTGCGGCCCAGGGCGTGGCAGCCGCCACCCTGATGCCGTCGGCACTGGCCCTGGTGCGCTCCCTCTTCGAGAACGACAAGCAGCGCCGCGGCGCCATCGCGATCTTCTCCACCGGGATGGCCCTGGGAACCGGCCTCGGGCCGGTGATCAGCGGTCTGCTCCTCAGCCACTACTGGTGGGGCTCGATCTTCCTGATCAACATTCCGATCATCGCGGTGCTGCTCGTGGCGGTGCCGTTCCTCGTCCCCGAGAGCCACGTGCCCAAGGAGAAGCGCTCCCGCTTCGACCCGGTCACCGCCCTGCTCTCGCTCGTCGCCGTGCTCAGCCTGATCTGGGGCGTCAAGGAACTGGCGATCAACGGTTTCACCCCGGAGCGGGCGGGCGCCGTGGCCCTCGGTCTGATCGCGGGGGCGGCCCTGCTGCTGCGTCAGCGCGGCCTCGCCTCGCCCATGATCGACCTCAAGCTGTTCGGCAACCGCGGTTTCGGTCCCGTGCTGCTGCTCAGCATGACCGCGTTCTTCTGCGTCATCGGCTTCGGTCTCTTCAGCACCCAGTACCTGCTCGACGTACTGGACATGTCCCCGATGATCGCCGGCTGCTGGATGCTGGTCACCCCGGTGGCCACCGGATTCCTGGCATCGATGGCCACCCAGCTGGTCAACAAGATCCGGCCGGCCTACGTGATCGCCGGCGCGCTGCTCCTCGCCGGGGCCGGCTTCTTCCTGATGACCCGGCTCGGCACCGAGCAGCAGCTGTGGCTGGTCATCCCGGCCATCGCCCTGGTCGGAGCCGGCACGTCCACCACGCTCGTCCTGCTCACCGACGTGGTGGTCACGGTCTCCCCGCCGGAGCGCACCGGGGCGGTCTCCGCCCTCCAGCGCACCTTCCAGGAGTTCGGCGGCGCGAGCGGCATCGCGATCTTCGGCAGCATCGGTACCGCCCTGTACGTGTCCCGGCTGGACGAGGAACTCCCGGCCGCGAAGGAGCTGCCGGACACGGTGCACGACACCTTCGGTGCCACTCTGGCCGAGGCGGCCACGTACACGGGCGACCGTGGCGCGGAACTGGCGAGCGCCGCCCGTGACGCCTTCACCACCTCGATGAACAACGTCGCGTGGCTGGGCATCGGACTGACCGTCCTCGCCGCGGTCTTCGCGGTCCTGCGGCTGCGCCACTTGTCGTACGAGGGACAGCAGGGACAGGCCGACGAGGCCGAAGAGGATCAGGCCACCCCGGTGGCCCACCCGTCCTGACCGGCGGGCCCCTCCTCGGGAGGGCCGCCGGCGCGACGGAGGTGACAACACAGAGCTCTCCGCCGGATCCGACCCCCAGGGGGCCGGATCCGGCGGAGAGCTCTGTCGTGCCTGAGGCCCGAAGGGTACGGCGCACGGCGCGTCACGCGCCGTGCGCCGCACGCCCTGCGCGATCCGTCAGGAACGCAGCAGTTCCAGCAGCGCGGCCCGGTCGGTCTTGCCGTTGCGGGTCACCGGGAACTCGTCGAGCACCCGCAGCTCGCGGGGAACCATGTACGTGGGCAGCGTCTCCTTGCAGAAGGCGCTGAGCCGCGCCGGGACCAGGGCCGGCGCGTTCGCCTCCTGGACCAGGCAGACGCCGAGGACCGCCTCGCCGTCCTCCCCCTTCGGCACCACGAGGGCGACGGCCGCGGCCACCCCCGGGTACCCGGTGATCCTGCGCTCCACCTCGCCCAGCTCCACACGGTTGCCGCGGATCTTCACCTGCGCGTCGATCCGCCCGCAGAAGTAGAACTCGCCGTCCTCCCCGCGGTACGCGAGGTCCCCGGACCGGTACACGCGCTGGCCCGAGGCGGGGTTGAGCGGGTCGGGCACCAGGGCGGCCGCGGTCCCCTCGGGGTCGCCCCAGTAGCCGGTGAACAGGGAGGGCCCGCGCATGTGGATCTCACCCGTGCGCCCGGTCCCCTCGATCACCGTGCCGTCCTCGTCCACCAGCATCATCTCGGCGCCGTCGTAGGCCCGCCCGATCGACAGCCGGTCCGCATCGGCCGGCAGCGGGTGGGGCACGTCGGTGAGCGAGAAGGCCATGGCCTCGGTGGGGCCGAAGCAGTTCACGATCCGCACGGCCGGCAGCAGCTGCCGCAGCGCCCGCAGCTCGGGCAGCGGGAACGGCTCACCCGAGAACAGGACCCCGCGCACCTGGTCGAGCTGCGCCACCAGCTCCGCCTCGTGGCGCAGCGCGGGCCGCCACATCGAGGGCACTCCGTTGACCTGGGTGGCCCCCGACTCCTTGAGGAACCGCAGCAGCCGCCGCGGCCAGGTCACCATGGCCCGAGGCACCGGGATCAGGGTGGCTCCGCTCCCGAGCGCCAGGCCGATGTCCAGCAGCGCGAAGTCGAACTGGAGCGGGGACGTGGTCGCGACCCGGTCGCCCGGACCGACGATCCCCTTGCGCAGCATGCCGCGGTAGAAGGCGAGCACCCCGCGGTGGCTCATCGCGACGCCCTTGGGGCGGCCCGTGGTTCCCGAGGTGAAGATGACGTACGCGAGGTCGGTGGTGGCGGCGCTGCGGCGGTAGCGCACCCGCTCCCGCGGAGCCCGCTCCACCTCCAGCCCGGCCGGACCGAAGCGGGCCAGGCCGACGTCCCCGGGCAGGGCCCCGGCCTCGCGCAGCCCGTCCGCGGCCTGAAGGTGCAGCGCCGGGGTGGCCGCCTCGGCGATGGCCTCCAGCCGCTTGGCCGGGGTCTCCGGGCTCACCGGTACGAAGGTCAGCCCGGCCATCGAACAGGCCAGCAGGGCGGCCACGGCGCAGGCGGAGGTGTCCGACTCCAGCAGGACCCGGTCCCCGACGTCCAACCCCATCCCGGTCAGGGCCCCGGCGTACTCATGGGCCAGCGCCTCCAGTTCGCCGTACGAGTACACGCGCGGCTCCCCGTCGGCGGAGGCTTCCGTCACGGCCGCCCGGCCGGGGTCGGTGCGTGCCGTCTCCAGCATGAACTCGTGGAGGAAATCAGGCGGTGTGCCTGTGGTCGTGTGAGATTCCAGCAAAGCCGTCACGATTGGTCCCTTGTCTGCCGGTGATGCCCCGCGGAGGGAAATTCCAACGATTCAGTATCACGGGCAGGTTGGCCCGGCAATAATCGTCGGCTATTTCCCCGGTGTAAACAGTGGGCATTCTCCGGGAGGGATGTTTCCGCTGTACGTCGGGGTCTTGTTCCCGGGGTATTGCCTAGGGGGGCCTAGGGGTTCATCGACCCACTTCCTCTCCGTACGGTGCAGTTTTGCCAGTGTCTTCAAGTGAAACCTGCCCACGATCAGAAGCAGAAACGCGGAGAGTCTCGATGACCAAGCCCGGCCAGGTCGGTTCCGATGGCGAGCACCTCCCGACGGAGCGGCAAGCCCTGACCCGTGAGTTGGAAGGCCTGCCCGGTTCCGAGCAGTCCCGCGTCCTCCTCGACCTGGTCGTCGAACAGGCCCGCCAGGTCCTGCGCCGGGTCCGCCCGGCGCAGGAGCCCTCGATCGACCCGGCGCTTCCCTTCAAGACGCTGGGACTCGACTCCCTCGCGCTCGTCGAGGTCCACGCCCGGCTCAACGCGGCCACCGGCCTGGCCCTGCCCGTCACGGTGCCCTTCGACCACCCGACGCCCATCCTGCTCGCTGCGCACCTGCGCGCCGAACTCCTCGGTGAGCAGGACGCCGCGCCGGAACTCCCGCAGCGCCCCTCGGAGGACGAGCCCATCGCGGTCGTCGGCATCGGCTGCCACCTCCCCGGCGGCATCGACAGTCCCGAGCAGCTGTGGCAGGTCGTGTCCGACGGACGCACCGTGGTCGGTCCCTTCCCTTCCGACCGGGGCTGGGACCTCGACCACCTCTTCGACCCGGACCCCGACGCCTCCGGCCGCAGCTACGCGAGCACCGGCGGCTTCCTGGAGCGGGCAGCCGAGTTCGACGCGGACTTCTTCGGCATCAGCCCCCGCGAGGCACTGGCCATGGAACCCCAGCAGCGGCTCCTCCTGGAGACCTCCTGGGAGGCCCTGGAGCGGGCCGGGATCGCCCCCACCGCGCTGCGCGGCAGCCGCACCGGCGTGTTCGTCGGCGCCGGAGCACTCGAATACGGCCCCCGCTCCCACGAACCCTCCGCCGGACTCGACGGCTACCTGCTGACCGGCAGCGCCCTCAGCATCGCCTCCGGACGCATCGCCTACGCCCTCGGCCTGGAAGGCCCCGCGCTCACCGTCGACACCGCCTGCTCGGGCTCCCTGGTCGCCCTCCACCTCGCCGTCCAGTCCCTGTACCGCGGCGAATGCGGGCTGGCGCTGGCCGCCGGAGCCACCCTGATGGGCAGCCCCGCGGTCTTCACCGAGTTCAGCCGCCAGCGCGGACTCGCCCCCGACGGCCTCATCAAGGCGTTCGCCGAGGCCGCGGACGGCACCGCGTTCGGCGAGGGCGTCGCCGTACTGGTCCTCGAACGGCTCTCCGACGCGCAGCGCAACGGGCACCCGATCCTCGGGGTCATCCGTGCCAGCGCCATCAACCAGGACGGCGCCAGCAACGGCCTCACCGCGCCCAGCGGAGCCGCCCAGCGCAAGCTGATCCGCGAGACGCTGGCCACGGCGGGCCTCACCACCGCGGACGTGGACGCGGTGGAGGCCCACGGCACGGGCACCACCCTCGGTGACCCGGTGGAGGCGCAGGCCCTGCTGGCCACCTACGGCCAGGAGCGGCTCGAGGACCGGCCGCTGTGGCTCGGTTCCGTCAAATCGAACCTCGGCCACACCCAGGCCGCGGGCGGCGCCGTCGGCATCATCAAGATGATCATGGCGATGCGCCACGAGGTACTGCCCAGGACCCTGCACGTGGACGGCCCCTCGCCGAACGTCGACTGGTCCGCGGGCAACATCGAGCTCCTCACCAGCGAGCAGCCCTGGCCGCGCGGCGAGCGCCCGCGCCGCGCCGGCGTGTCCGCGTTCGGAGTGAGCGGCACCAACGCCCACGTGATCGTGGAGGAACCGCCCGCGACCGAGCCCGCCCCACCGACGGCGGCGGAGCCCGCGGCGCTCACCCCCCTCGTCGTGACCGCGAGGAACGAGCAGGCGCTGCGGGCCCAGGCCCGCAACCTGCTGACCTTCGCCGAGGCCCACCCGGACACCGCCCCGGCCGACCTCGGCCACGCGCTCGGCACCACCCGCGCCCTGCTCGGCCACCGGGCCGTCCTCCTCGCCGCGGGCCGCGACGAACTCCTCCAGGGCCTGCGCACCGTGGCGGACGGCGCCGCCGACCCCGCCGTGTTCCGCGGCACCGCCTCCGGCGGACGCCTCGCCTTCCTCTTCACGGGCCAGGGCAGTCAGCGCATCGGCATGGGCGCACGGCTGTACGACACCCAGCCGGTCTTCCGCCACGCCCTGGAGGAGGCCGTAGGCCACCTCGACCTGCAACTCGAACACTCGCTGTGGGACGTCCTGTTCGCCGAACCCGACTCGGACGGGGCACGCCTGCTCGACCAGACCGCGTACGCCCAGTGCGCGTTGTTCGCCGTGGAGACGGCGCTCTTCCGGCTGCTGGAGTCCTGGGGGCTGCGCGCCGACTTCCTGTGCGGCCACTCCATCGGCGAGCTGGCCGCCGCCCACGCCGCGGGCGTCCTCTCCCTGGAGGACGCCGCCACGCTCGTGGCCGCCCGCGGCCGCCTCATGCAGGAACTCCCCTCCGGCGGCGCGATGCTCGCGGTGCAGGCCACCGAGGAGGAGGTCCTGCCGCTGCTCGGAGCCCAGGTGGGCATCGCCGCCGTCAACGGCCCCGACTCCGTCGTCGTCTCCGGCGCCGAGGAGGCGGTGGAGGAGATCGGCCGCCACTTCAAGGACGCCGGCCGCCGCACCTCTCGGCTCCGGGTGAGCCACGCCTTCCACTCGCCGCTGATGGAACCGATGCTCGACGAGTTCCGCCGCGTCGCGCAGATCGTCACCTACCACCGGCCGAACATCCCCCTCGTCTCCAACCTCACCGGGCTGCCCGCGCGGCCCGAGGAACTGTGCACGCCCGAGTACTGGGTCCGGCACGTGCGCGAAGCGGTCCGCTTCCACGACAGCGTGCTCCGGCTCGCCGACAGCGGGGTGGACACCTTCCTGGAACTGGGCCCGGACCCCGTGCTCTCCGTGCTCGCCCAGAACGCGCTCGACGGCCGGCCGGGCACCCCCGCCTTCGCCGCCCTGCTCCGGCGCGACCACGACGAGGAACGCCAGGCCCTCTCCGGGCTGGCCCTCGCCCACGCCCGCGGCGCGCACGTCGACTGGCACGCCCACCACGCCGACCGCACCACGCTCCCCGTCGAGCTGCCGACGTACGCCTTCCAGCGGCGCCGGTTCTGGCTGACCCCGCCGATCCCGCACGGGCAGGCCGCCGGCCTGGGCCAGACCGCCGCCGAACACCCCCTGCTCGGGGCCGTGGTGGAACTCGCCGGCTCCGACTCCGTGGTCCTCACCGGCAACCTCTCCCTGAGCAGCCACCCGTGGCTCGCCGACCACGTCATCGCCGGCACCACCCTGGTGCCCGGCACCGCCTTCGTGGAACTGGCCGTCGCGGCCGGCGCCCGGGCCGGCGTGCCGCGGGTCGTCGAACTGACCCTGGAAGCACCGCTGGTCCTCCCTGACGAGGGCGGCATCACGCTCCAGATCGCGGTGGGCGAGCCCGACGCCTCGGGCGGGCGTACGGTCGCCTGCTACTCGCGCCCGCAGGAGGCCACCCCCGAAACCCCCTGGGAGCGCCACGCCAGCGGCCTCCTCGACGCCGGCTCCGCCGTACCGCCCGCCGCCGACTCCTTCGGCCTGACGGCCTGGCCGCCCCCGGGCGCCGAGCCCGTCGACACGACCGGCCTCTACGCGAAGCTCGCCGACCAGGGCTACGGATACGGCCCGCTCTTCCAGGCCGTCCGCTCCGTCTGGCGGCGCGACGGCGAGGTGTTCGCCGAGGTGGCGCTGCCGGAGGAAGCGGGCTCCGAAGCCCGGGACTTCGGACTGCACCCGGCGCTGCTCGACGCCGCCATGCACGCGGCGGAACTCGGCTCTGGCGAACCGCTGCCCGAGGGGACCAGGGTGCCGTTCTCCTGGAACGGCGTGGAACTCCACGCGGCCGGGGCCGAGTCGCTGCGCGTGCGCATCACGACGAAGGGAGCCGACGAACTGTCACTCACCGTTGCGGATGGTGTGGGTGTGCCGGTTGCGGTGGTGGGTTCGTTGGTGTCGCGTGCGGTGTCGGCGGAGCAGTTGGTTGTGGCGGGTCGTGGTCGGTCGGGTGGTGGGTTGTTCCGGCTGGGTTGGGATCCGTTGGCTGTGGTTGATGGTGTGGTGGGTGTTGATCTGCCGTTGTTGGGTGGGTTGGTTGAGGGTGGTGTTGTTCCGCCGGTGGTGTTGTTCGATGCCGGTGGGGTGGTGTTGCC
>NZ_JBEXPT010000057.1:0-39869 GCF_040612195.1 Streptomyces sp. NPDC006450
CGGACCGGCCCCGTCCGGCACGCACAGGGCTGCCCGCCTCGCCCGTGCGCCGGCTCGGCGGCCCGTTGCGGCCCCTGCGCTACGAGCTGCACCGTCTCTTCGGCACCGCCACCCCCGTACTCACCGCAGCCTTCGTCGTCGCCGTCTCCGTCGTCACGGCCCTGGTCCTGGCCCGGGTCGGCCACACCCCGCAGAACCGGTTGCTCGCCGCCTGGCCGGAGTTGCTCCCGCTACCGCCCGCGGCGCTCGGCGCCGGACTGCTCGGAGCCCTGGCCTTCGGCGAGGAGTACCGCTATCCCGCGCTCGCCGCCGACCGCGGCACCGTCCCGCGCCGGCTCGGGCTGCTCACGGCGAAACTCGGCGTCAGCGCCGCCATGGCGCTGCTGCTCGGCGCCCTCGCCGTGACCGCCGACGCCGCCACCCTGACACTGGTGTTCGGCAGCGGACCGCTCCGTACGCCCGCGGAGTGGGTCTCCCCGGCCGCGAGTTGGGCGGGGCTGCTCATCGGCTGCGCCTGGTCCGGAGTCCTGGCCTCCGGCGTCTTCCGGTCCTCCTCCGCCGGTCTGGCCGCGGTGCTCGCCGTACCGGTGATGGTCGTACCACTGGTGCGCAAGGCCCTGGACGGCCCGTCCGCGTACCCGCTCACCGGACTCGCGGAGCGGCTGCGCGGCCTGGCCTGGGCGCAGTGGCCGCCGGAGGCGGACCGGGTGGTCCTCGGGGCGATCCGGGTGATGGCGCAACCGGTCGGCACCGCCCTGGTGTTGTCGCTGATGGTCCTGTTGTGCGCCTATGGGTTCACAGGACTGCGCGGCCGCGTCCGTTTGTGAGGGATCGTTGGTGATCGTTCCGGCGCCGGTCCGGACCCAACGGGACCGTTGTGGTCCACATCAAGCCTGGCGGACCGCAACTCCCCGCAAAAGGCCCGGTTCTTTACGATAAGTCGTCAATTGCGTAGGTGGCACCGATCACCCTTTCGTGTGCTTTTCACCAAAGACCTCAAGGGTCGCGGAGACACGGCCGACAAAAGATTCGTGAGTACCCTTGCGCACACCATGATGACCGCCGCCCGCCATGCCGATTCCGGCCTCGCCGGCTCGGGCGAACTCGACCGCTACCCCTACCCGGAGGCCTCGGGGGCCGACCGGGTGGGCGTGCCCCACTGGGACGGATCCGACGTCGAGTTGAGCCGGGTCGGCCGCCGCGCCGCGGGCAGCCGCGGCCGCGGGCTGCACGGCCAACTCGTCCAGCAGCTCGGCCAGATGATCGTCTCCGGCGACCTCGGCGCGGACCGCCCGCTGGTCCCCGAGGAGATCGGGCAGCGTTTCGAGGTCTCCCGTACCGTCGTCCGCGAATCGCTGCGCGTCCTCGAGGCCAAGGGCCTCGTCAGCGCCCGCCCCAACGTCGGCACCCGGGTCCGCCCCGTCGCCGACTGGAACCTGCTCGACCCCGACATCATCGAGTGGCGCGCCTTCGGCCCGCAGCGCGACGACCAGCGCCGTGAGCTGGGCGAGCTCCGCTGGACCATCGAGCCGCTCGCCGCCCGCCTCGCCGCCGGCCACGGCCGCCCGGAGATCCAGCAGCGCCTCGCCGACATGGTCGAGATCATGGGACACGCCCTCGGCCAGGGTGATTCGATCACCTTCGCGCGTGCGGACAACGAGTTCCACGCCCTGCTCATCCAGGTCGCGGCCAACCGCATGCTGGAGCACCTCTCGGGCATCGTCTCCGCCGCCCTGCAGGTCTCCGGCAGTCCCGTCACCTCCTGTGACCGCCCCAGCGAGACCTGCGTCGCGCACCACGCGCGCATGGTCGAGGCCCTCGCCGCCGGCGACGCGATCGGCGCGGAGAACGCCATGCGCCAGCTCCTGACGGTGCATCCGGAGGTCGAGCGCGTGGTTCCCGCCCCGCGCGAGCACTGACGGGCCGCAGCGCACGGGCGCGGGCACGGCCGTGTCGATGGGCCGCCGGTCCCGGGCGGCACCCCCGGACCCGGGTCCGGGGAGGGTCCGGCGGCAGCGGAGTCCGGCTCCCCGTCCGGGTCCTGAGCGCCCCGGTAGCCTCCCGGCTCCGGTCCGCGGCCGCCGGGACTCCGCTTCCAGGGGGTCGTCCGGCCCGCGAAACGGGGCGTGTTCGGACACACCGGACGTGAACAAATAACGGTATGACCGGCATGGCATCAAACGGGGTGTGACTCGGGCCACGAAGATTGGGCGTAACGCTCTGCGAGGTCACGCGATGACCTAAGAGGTGATGGCCGACGGAGGGAAGACAGCAGCCCTTGCGGGTGCTGTGCAGCTCCCCGGCCCCTGCCCGCGCCCCCGGCCCATCCCCAGTCGGTGGTCGTCGGCTCCGGTCCAGCACCACCAGGCCGGGGTCGGAAGCCGTTTCCATCGTTCCGAGAGGTTGTTCGTGTCGGCCAGCACATCCCGTACGCTCCCGCCGGAGATCGCCGATTCCGAGTCTGTGATGGCGCTCATCGAGCGGGGCAAGGCCGAGGGGCAGATCGCCGGCGATGACGTACGTCGGGCCTTCGAGGCTGACCAGATTCCTGCGACCCAGTGGAAGAATGTTCTGCGCAGCCTCAACCAGATCCTCGAGGAAGAGGGTGTGACGCTGATGGTCAGTGCCGCGGAGTCGCCCAAGCGCGCCACCCGCAAGAGCGTCGCAGCGAAGAGCCCCGTCAAGCGGACGGCCACCGAGCCCGTCGCCAAGAAGGCGGTGGCCAAGACGGCGGCCGCACCCGCCGTGGCCGCACCGGACGCGGCGGCCGGGGCGGCGGCGCCGGACCCCCTGGACACGGACACCGCCGCCCTCGCGGAGGGGACCGCGACCGAGCCCGCCGCCAAGAAGACCGCGGCGAAGAAGACGGCGGCGAAGAAGGCCGCGCCCGCCAAGAAGACCGCGGCGAGGAAGACGGCGGCGAAGAAGACCGCAGCCAAGAAGGACGCCGACGAAGCGGGCGACGAAGAGACCACGGAAAAGGGTCCCGGGGCCGCCAAGGCCGAGTCCGAGGACGAGGAGGAAGGCGCCGAGAGCAAGGGCTTCGTCATCTCGGACGACGAGGACGACGCCCCGGCCCAGCAGGTGGCCGTGGCCGGCGCCACCGCCGACCCGGTCAAGGACTACCTGAAGCAGATCGGCAAGGTCCCCCTCCTCAACGCCGAGCAGGAGGTCGAGCTCGCCAAGCGCATCGAGGCCGGACTCTTCGGCGAGGACAAGCTCGCCAACTCCGACAAGCTGGCGCCCAAGCTCAAGCGCGAGCTGGAGATCATCGCCGAGGACGGCCGCCGGGCCAAGAACCACCTGCTGGAGGCCAACCTCCGCCTCGTGGTCTCCCTCGCCAAGCGCTACACCGGCCGCGGCATGCTCTTCCTGGACCTGATCCAGGAGGGCAACCTGGGTCTGATCCGCGCCGTGGAGAAGTTCGACTACACCAAGGGCTACAAGTTCTCCACGTACGCGACCTGGTGGATCCGGCAGGCGATCACCCGGGCCATGGCCGACCAGGCCCGCACCATCCGCATCCCGGTGCACATGGTCGAGGTCATCAACAAGCTGGCCCGGGTCCAGCGCCAGATGCTCCAGGACCTGGGCCGCGAGCCCACCCCGGAGGAGCTGGCCAAGGAACTCGACATGACCCCCGAGAAGGTCATCGAGGTCCAGAAGTACGGCCGCGAGCCGATCTCCCTGCACACCCCGCTCGGCGAGGACGGCGACAGCGAGTTCGGAGACCTCATCGAGGACTCCGAAGCGGTCGTACCGGCCGACGCCGTGAGCTTCACGCTCCTGCAGGAGCAGCTGCACTCGGTGCTCGACACGCTGAGCGAGCGCGAGGCGGGCGTGGTCTCGATGCGCTTCGGCCTCACCGACGGCCAGCCCAAGACGCTCGACGAGATCGGCAAGGTCTACGGGGTCACCCGTGAGCGCATCCGCCAGATCGAGTCGAAGACCATGTCGAAGCTCCGCCACCCGTCCCGGTCCCAGGTGCTGCGCGACTACCTCGACTAGCACGGACCGGGCCGGACCCGCCCGGACCGGGCGCGGCGAGGGGTTCGCCGCAGGTCGTCGCCGGTGGCCGCGCGGGTGCGCGGGGCCACCGGGCGTCCCACTCTGAGTGGAGTCATGCACACTCGGAGTCAGGAGGCCTCATGCGTCGTCCCTTTGCCCGTGTCCTGGCGGGAGCGCTGACCCTGGCGGCGGGAGCGGCGGCGGCGCCGCTCTCCCAGGCGCCGCGAGCGGCCGCGGACAGCGTGGTGATCGGCGGGAAGCCGGTGAAGGTGGCCGAAGCCCCGTGGGTCGTGGCCCTCGCCAGCCGTGACCGGTTCGGGGGTACGCGCGGCGGCCAGTTCTGCGGGGGCGTCCTGGTCGCCCCCACCAAGGTGGTGACCGCGGCCCACTGCCTGGGGCGTCAGGTACTGGGAGGTCCGGTCGACTCCGTCCGCGATTTCCGGGTGATCACCGGGCGTACGGAGCTGCGCGCGAGCGAGGGCCGGGAGATCGCGGTGCGTACCGCGCGGGTGAACCCGGCCTACGACCCGGGCAGCAATGCCGGAGACCTGGCGGTCCTGGAGCTGGTCGAAGCCGTGGCAGCGCACAGCGTGCTGCCGATGGCCGGGCTCGGGCACCCGGCGTACGAGGCCGGAACCGAGGCCGCCGTATACGGCTGGGGCGACACGAGCGGCTTCGGCGACTACGCCTACGGGCTGCGGGCCGCCGGGGTCACGGTCATGGCGGACGAGGTGTGCGGGCGGGCCTACCCGGGAGATGCCGACGGTCAGTACCGGGCCGACTCCATGGTGTGCGCGGGGGACCGTGAGGGCGGCAAGGACGCCTGCCAGGGGGACAGCGGCGGCCCACTGGTGGCCGGAGGCCGGCTCATCGGGCTGGTGTCCTGGGGGCGCGGCTGCGGGCGCGCCGACAGCCCGGGGGTGTACACGCGGATCGCGCCGCTGATCGGCTTCATCGCCGGATCCGCCGCCGATTCCGCCAGTGGCCCCGAGGCGGCCCGGGGGGACCTGGGTCGTCCTGGTGCCCGGGAAGTCCTGGGGAGGGGCGTACGCCCCGCCCAGGGGCCCGGGAGGGGCCTCGCGGCAGGGGAGCGGCCCGCGTCGAAGCGCTGACCCCCCTTGCGACACGCCGAACCTCGTCCGGAACCTGGTTCCGGACATGAGGACGGGCGGTGCCTCTGGGTCGCAGAGGTACCGCCCGTCGACCGGCTTCGCCGGTCCTGGCTCGTCGGATGCGAGGTGTAGGCCTTGTGTCAGCGGTCCTCGGGGTCGGCGGCACTGGCCGCCGGAGCGGACGTAAGCCGCTCGGTCTCATCCTGTATTTCCGCGGCGATCTTCTTGAGTTCCGGCTCGAACTTGCGCCCGTGGTGGGCGCAGAAGAGCAGTTCACCGCCGCTCAGCAGGACGACGCGCAGATATGCCTGGGCGCCGCAACGGTCGCATCGGTCAGCGGCCGTCAGCGGGGTCGCGGGTGTCAGAACAGTAGTCACGTCGCCTCTTCTCTAGCTCGACGAGCTGTCGTACCAGGGTCAACATCCAACCAGGCCGAAAACGTTCCCGCTCGCGGCTTTTCCTCGAAACTTCCTTCCGAAGCTGGCCGGCCGTTGCCGGTTGGCGGCGAAGGAGCCGTATTGCGTTGCTTTACGGTTTCGCGTTGTCAGGTCGTTCGCTTGTCGCAGTTCTGCCCTCTCCGGCTGAGTGCCGGTTGTTCATGAGGACGTGCCCGAACACTAAATGGTTCATGCCTGGAAGGGAACGTGATGTTTGCTTCACCCCCACGGGGGATCGAACAGGCGTACGGATCTGCACTAGGCTGGTGAAGGGGCTGGGGTGGCGTTGCATCGGCTCTACCAGGCCTCGGTACCCTTCCAGCGGCAACCGAGCCACCACTGCGCCCGACCGGGCCAGAAAAGAAATTCAGCGAGGAGCGAACTGCGTGACCGCCGACACGTCCGTGCCTTCCAGCGCACTGCTGACCGGAGCAGACCGGGACGGCTCCAACTACACCGCGCGGCACCTGCTCGTCCTCGAAGGCCTCGAGGCCGTCCGCAAGCGCCCCGGCATGTATATCGGCTCCACCGACAGCCGGGGCCTCATGCACTGCCTCTGGGAGATCATCGACAATTCCGTCGATGAGGCCCTGGGCGGGTACTGCGACCACATCGAGGTGATCCTCCACGAGGACTCCTCCGTGGAGGTCCGCGACAACGGCCGCGGCATCCCCGTGGACATCGAGCCCAAGACCGGCCTCTCCGGTGTCGAGGTCGTCATGACCAAGCTGCACGCCGGCGGCAAGTTCGGCGGCGGGTCGTACGCGGCCTCCGGCGGCCTGCACGGCGTCGGTGCCTCCGTCGTCAACGCGCTCTCGGCGCGTCTGGACGTGGAGGTCGACCGGGGCAGCGCGACGCAGGCCATCAGCTTCCGCCGCGGCGTCCCCGGCATGTTCACCGAGCAGGGCCCCGACAGCCCCTTCGACCCCGCCAACGGCCTGCGCAAGGGCAAGCGGATCGCCAAGGGCAAGACGGGCACCCGGATCCGCTACTGGGCGGACCGGCAGATCTTCCTCAAGGACGCCAAGCTCACGCTGGACACGCTCTACCAGCGCGCCCGCCAGACGGCCTTCCTCGTGCCCGGCCTGACCATCGTGGTCCGCGACGAGCGGGGCCTGGAAGGGGCCGGCAAGACCGAGGAGACCTTCCGCTTCGACGGGGGCATCAGCGAGTTCTGCGAGTACCTCGCCCAGGACAAGGCGGCCTGCGACGTCCTGCGCCTGACCGGCACCGGGACCTTCAAGGAGACCGTCCCGGTCCTCGACGAGCGCGGTCACATGACCCCCACCGAGGTCACCCGCGAGCTCGGCGTGGACATCGCCCTGCGCTGGGGCACGGGCTACGAGACGAACGTGAAGTCGTTCGTGAACATCATCGCCACCCCCAAGGGCGGCACCCACATCTCCGGCTTCGAGCGCTCGGTCACCAAGACCGTGAACGAGGTGCTGCGCTCCGCGAAGCTGCTGCGCGTCGCCGAGGACGACGTGGTCAAGGACGATGCGATGGAGGGCATGACGGCGGTCGTCACCGTCCGCCTCGCGGAGCCGCAGTTCGAGGGCCAGACCAAGGAGGTGCTCGGCACCTCGGCGGCCACCCGGATCGTCGCCGCCGTCGTCGCCAAGGAGCTCAAGGCCTTCCTGACCTCCACCAAGCGGGACGACAAGCAGCAGGCCCGCTCCGTGATGGAGAAGATCGTCGCGGCCGCCCGGACCCGCATCGCGGCCCGCCAGCACAAGGAGGCGCAGCGTCGCAAGACCGCGCTGGAGTCCTCCTCGCTGCCCGCCAAGCTGGCCGACTGCCGCAGCGACGACGTGGAGCGCAGCGAGCTCTTCATCGTCGAGGGGGACTCGGCGCTCGGTACGGCCAAGCTCGCCCGGAACTCCGAGTTCCAGGCACTGCTGCCCATCCGGGGCAAGATCCTCAACGTCCAGAAGTCCTCGGTCTCGGACATGCTCAAGAACGCCGAGTGCGGGGCGATCATTCAGGTCATAGGAGCCGGCTCGGGCCGGACCTTCGACATCGACGCCGCCCGGTACGGGAAGATCGTCCTGCTCGTGGACGCCGATGTGGACGGCGCGCACATCCGCTGCCTGCTGCTCACGCTCTTCCAGCGCTACATGCGCCCGATGGTCGAGGCGGGCCGGGTCTTCGCGGCCGTGCCGCCGCTGCACCGGATCGAGCTCGTCCAGCCGAAGAAGGGCCAGGACAAGTACGTCTACACGTACTCGGACAACGAGCTGCGCCAGACCCTGCTGGAGTACCAGCGCAAGAACATCCGGTACAAGGACTCGATCCAGCGCTACAAGGGCCTCGGCGAGATGGATGCCGATCAGCTGGCGGAGACCACCATGGATCCCCGTTTCCGCACCCTGCGCCGGATCAACATCGGCGACCTGGACTCGGCCGAGTCGGTCTTCGACCTGCTCATGGGCAACGAGGTGGCTCCGCGCAAGGAGTTCATCACCAGCTCCGCCGCCACCCTGGACCGCTCGCGGATCGACGCCTGAGCGGCCCCCGGCCGCTGACGAGTGCCACCGGGGAACCCCCGGTGGCACTTCCTTGGCCCTGGCACACCGGTGCTCTTCACTCCATCACCTGATGGAGTGAAGAGCACCGGGACACCAGTCCGGGAACCGTCCCTCCCGCACATCCTTGTGGGCACGCGGCCACTGCGGCGGCGGACAAGGAGAGTTCGGTGGACAAGCACGAAGGTCGTGATGCCGGAACGATCCGGCTGGACGACCCCTGGTACGACGCGCTGGCCGTCGGTTGGGGCGAGGGCGCCGGCGCGGGCGAGGGGTCCGTCGCAGCGCCGGGCGGTGGAGCGGAAACGTCACCCCCGAACTCCGGCCCCGGCGGTGCGCCGGCCCGCGCAGCGTCCGACATCTACCTCGAAGTGCAGCGCAGCGCCGCCTTCCAGGAAGTGCGCGGCCGCTACCGGAGGTTCGTCGTCCCCGCGACCATCGGCTTCTTCCTCTGGTACGTGGCCTACGTGATCGCCGCCACGACGGCGCCCGGGATGATGGCCCGGCCGGTGTTCGGGTCCGTCAACGTGGCCCTGCTCGCCGGTCTCGGCCAGTTCCTCAGCACCTTCCTGCTGACCTGGGCCTACGCCCGGCACGCCCGGCTGCGGCGCGACCGCGCGGCGTTGGACCTGCGCTGGACGGTCTTCGAGCAGGAGCAGGTCCGCCGGGCGGATGCCGGGGAGCGCACCCGCACGCGGGGGGCGGGCCGGTGACCACCGAGCACCAGACACTGGCGCTGCTCCTGTTCAGCGTCTTCATCGCCGTCACGCTGGGCATCACCACCTGGGTGAGCCGCAACCGGCACGGTTCGGCGGAGGAGTTCTACGCGGGCGGGCGGCTGTTCTCGCCGATGGAGAACGGTTTCGCCATCGCGGGCGACTACATGTCCGCCGCCTCCTTCCTCGGCATCTCCGGCCTCATCGCCCTCTTCGGCTACGACGGCCTGCTGTACTCGGTGGGCTTCCTCGTCGCCTGGCTGGTCGTCCTGTTCCTCGTCGCCGAACTCGTCCGCAACTGCGGCCGGTTCACCCTCGCCGACGTGGTCGCCGCGCGGATGAGCGAGCGGCCGGTGCGGATCGCCGCCGGGACCTCGTCGGTGGTCGTCTCCGTGCTGTACCTCGTCGCGCAGATGGTCGGCGCCGGCAGCCTCGTGGGCCTGCTGCTCGCCGATTCGGGCCGGACCGCGCGGACGCTGACCGTCATCGGGGTAGGCGCGCTCATGGTGATCTACGTGTCCTTCGGCGGGATGCGGGCCACCACCTGGATCCAGATCGTCAAGGCCGTGCTCCTGATGGGCGGAGCGATCACCCTGACGGTGCTCGTGCTGCTGCGCTTCCACGGGAACTTCGACCAACTGCTCAGCAGTGCGGCCGAGCGCAGCGGGCACGGCGACCGGTTCCTGGGCCCCGGGCTCAAGTACGGCGGGGACTGGACGGCCCGCTTCGACTTCATGAGCCTCGGGCTCGCCCTGGTCCTGGGCACGGCCGGGCTGCCGCACATCCTGTCGCGCTTCTACACCGTGCCCACGGCGCGGGCGGCCCGCAGGTCGGTGGTGTGGGCGATCGGGCTCATCGGCGGCTTCTACCTGATGACCATCGTGCTGGGCTTCGGTGCGGCGGCGCTGCTCGGGCCGGAGGAGGTCCGGGCCTCCAACGCCTCGGGGAACACGGCGGTCCCGCTGCTCGCGGCCTTCCTGGGCGGCGGGGCCGACTCGACCGGCGGCGCGGTGCTGTTCGCCTTCGTGGCGGCCATCGCCTTCGCGACCATCCTCGCGGTGGTCGCGGGGATCACCCTCGCCTCGTCGGCCTCCGTCGCGCACGACCTGTACGCCTCGCTCAAGCGCCGCCACGCCCGGCAGCGCAGCGAGGTGGCGGTGGCCAGGGTGGCGGCGGTCGGGATCGGGGCGGTGGCGATCGCGCTGGGGCTGCTCGCCCAGGACCTGAACGTGGCCTTCCTGGTGGGTCTGGCCTTCGCGGTGGCGGCCTCGGCGAACCTGCCGGTGCTCCTGTACTCGCTGTTCTGGCGCGGGTTCACCACGCGGGGCGCCGTCTGGTCGGTGTACGGGGGCCTGCTCCCGGCCGTGCTGCTGGTGGCCCTGTCCCCGGTGGTCTCCGGCAGCCCCGAATCCCTGTTCCCGGGTGTGGACTTCCAGCTCTTCCCGCTCCAGAACCCGGGCATCGTATCCATCCCGCTGGGCTTCCTGGCGGGCTGGCTGGGCACCGTGACCTCGGCGGAGGAACCGGACGAGCGGCGGCACGCGGAGACCGAGGTCCGCGCGCTGACCGGGGCCGGGGCGGTGTAGGGCCGACGTGGCGGGGGAGCGGGACCGGCCGGCCGGCGTCAGCCCGTGGTGGGCGGGCGCCAGGCGTACCGGTGTTCCGGGCGGCCCGTTTCGCCGTAGCGCAGGGCGAGGGTGACGCGGCCGGTGCGGTCGAGGAGTTTGAGGTAGCGCTGGGCGGTCTGGCGGCTGATGCCCGCGCGGTCGGCGATCTGCTGGGTGGAGAGCGGGCCTTCGGCCGCGCGCAGGATCCCGCGGACCAGGTCGGCGGTGGTGGGGGAGTGTCCCTTCGGGAGGTCGCTCGCGGCGTCGGCGCCGGCCGCGGCGAGGGTACCGAAGATGCGGTCCACCTCCGCCTGTTCGGCCTCGCCGCCCGTGTCCAGGGTGCGGCGCAGGGCCCCGTAGGCCTCCAGACGGGTGCGCAGACCGGCGAAGGTGAAGGGCTTGACCAGGTACTGGAGGGCGCCGAGGCGCATCGCGGCCTGGACGGTGGCCAGGTCGCGGGCGGCCGTCACCATGATCACGTCGGTGTGGTGGCCGCGCTCGCGCAGGCGCCGGACCAGGTCGAGGCCGTTCTCGTCGGGGAGGTAGTGGTCGAGGAGGATCAGGTCCACCGGGCGTGAGTCGAGGAGGGCCAGTGCCTCCGCCGCGCAATGGGCCCGGGCCGACACGCGGAAGCCGGGAACCTTGGCCACGTAGGCCGCGTTGATCCGGGCAACACGCATGTCGTCGTCGACGACCAGTACGTCGAAATCGCCGCAGTCGTTCATCGCAGGGCCTCCGGGAGTACGACGGAGAATTCCGCCCCTCCGTCCGCTGCCTCGCCGGCCCGGGCCGTGCCGCCCTGCCGCTCGGCCAGGCGCCGCACCAGGGCGAGACCGAGCCCGCGTCCCCGGTGGGCGCCGGCCGGGGTCTGTTTGGTCGACCAGCCCTCGGTGAAGATCTCCTCGCGGCGCGCCACAGGCACGCCCGGGCCGCTGTCGCGGACCAGCAGGACCGCTGTGCGTCCGTCCGCGCGGATGTCGACCTCCACCAGGGGCGCGGGCGAGCCGACCGCGGCGTCCAGCGCGTTGTCGACGAGGTTGCCGAGGATGGTGACCAGACCTCCGGGGTCGACGAGGCGGTCGGGCAGGAGGGCGGAATCGGCCAGCCGCAAGGGGACCCCACGCTCCGCGGCGACCGTGGTCTTGCCCATCAGCAGGGCGGCGAGCAGCGGGTCGTGCACCTTTTCGGTGACCTGCTCGGCGGTGCTGCGGTGCACGCCGACCACTTCCGTGACGAACTCCACGGCCTCCTCGTGCAGGCCCAGTTCCAGCAGGCCCAGAAGGGTGTGGAGCCGGTTGGCGTGCTCGTGGTCCTGGGCGCGCAGGGCGTCGATCAGGCCCTTGGTGGAGTCGAGCTCGCGGCCCAGGTGCTCCAGCTCGGTGCGGTCGCGCAGGGTGGCCACCGCTCCGCCGTCCTCGGTGGGCATCCGGTTGGCGACCAGGACCCGGCTGCCCTGGACCGTGAGGAGGTCGCGGCCGGTGACCCGGCCGGTGAGGACGTCGGTGGTGCGGCCCGCGCCCAGCACCTCGTCCAGGGCGCGCCCCGCGACGGCGCCGGCGGTCTCGGGCGCGAGGCCCAGCAGCCGGGCCGCCTCGTCGTTGACCAGTCGGACCCGGCCGGCCCGGTCGAGGGCGATCACGCCTTCGCGGATGGAGTGCAGCATCGCCTCGCGCTCGGCGAGCAGGCCCGCGATATCGGAGAAGGCCAGGTCGCGGGTCTGCCGCTGGATCCTGCGCGAGAGCAGGTAGGCGGCGAGGGCGCCCGCGGCCAGGGCGCCACCCGCGTACGCGAGCAGGCCCGGGATGGCGCCCAGCAGGCGGCCCTGGACGCTGTCGTAGGCGATGCCGACCGAGACGGCGCCGACGATCTCGCCGTCGGCGGCGAGCAGGGGGACCTTGCCGCGCGCGGAGCGGCCCAGGGTGCCCTCGTCGATCTCCATGACCTCACGGCCGGCCAGGGCGTCGCCGGGGTCGGTGGAGACGTGCCGCCCGATGCGGCCGGGGTCCGGGTGCGAGCGGCGGATGCCGTCGAGGTCCAGGACCACCACGTACTCGGCGCCCGTGGCCGAGCGGATCCGCTCCGCCGAGGCCTGTACCGGGCTGTCCGGCGAGGGAGCCGAGCCGAGGAGGCCTCGCGACAGGGAGGGGTCGGCGGCGGCGCTCTGTGCGATGGCCAGGGCGCGCCGCATGGCCTGGTCGTCGAGCTGTGCGCTCAGCGGGGCCAGGAAGAGGCCGGTGGCCAGGGCGAGGACCCCGGCGGCGATGGCCAGCTGGGTCAGCAGGATCTGGGAGGCGGCCCGTCTGGGCAGCCCGAGGCGCCGAGCGCTCGTGGGGAGGAACCGCAGGGACCGCATGAGTACGAACCGTAGGCCGGTTCGGGCGTAAGTGGAATTTCTCCCCCTCACGCAAATGGCTTGCGTTATTTGCGCCCAGCTTGCGCAAGTGATGACGGCATAAAAGTGCGGTCAGGGATGTAGACGACTCGGCAAAGCTCTGCAACTCTCGCACCGCACACCGCAAATTCCTATCTCCCATGGTTCAGAAAGCTCATGTCGAGGGACGAGGACATATGAGAAGGCACAACTGGAGATGGCGGACCCTGGCCGCCTTGATCAGCACCGCCCTGCTGATGCTGGGCTGGCCCGCTCTGACCGCCGTGGCCGCCGGCGGACCGAGCGTCTCGGCGGGCAGGCCCGCCACGGCGAGCAGTACCAACGGCGCCTACGCGGCCGGCAACGTCACCGACGGGAACCAGTCCTCGTACTGGGAGAGCGCCGGCAGCACCTTCCCGCAATGGGTGCAGACCGACCTCGGAGCCGCCACCCGCGTCGACCAGGTGGTGCTCAAGCTCCCCGCCTCCTGGGAGAGCCGCAACCAGACCCTGTCCGTCCAGGGCAGCGCCGACGGAACCAGCTTCAGCACGCTGGTGAGCTCGGCGACGTACACCTTCGGCCAGGGCGCCGGAAACGTGGTCACCATCGGCTTCCCCGCCACCCAGGCCCGGTACGTGCGGATCGACATCACCGCCAACACCGGCTGGCAGGCCGCCCAGCTCTCCGAGCTGGAGGTCCGCGCCCCCGGTGACTCCGGGACCAACCTGGCCCTCGGCAAGACGTTCACCGCGAGCAGCAACACCCAGGTCTACGTGCCGGGCAACGCCGGCGACGGCAACACCGCCACCTACTGGGAGAGCGTCAACAACGCCATGCCCCAGTGGCTCCAGGCCGACCTGGGCTCCTCCGTCCGCGTGGACCGCGTGGTCCTCAAGCTGCCCGAGAACTGGGGCGCCCGCACCCAGACCCTCAAGATCCAGGGCAGCGCCAACGGGACGGACCACACCGACCTGACGGCGTCCAAGACGTACGAGTTCAACGCCGCGGCCGCCAACGCGGTGACCGTGACCTTCGACGCCACCACCACCCGCTACGTGCGGGTGTGGATATCGGCCAACTCGGTGCAGCCCGGCGGGCAGCTCTCCGAGCTGGAGATCTACGGCCCGACGACCGGAGACACCCAGGCCCCGACCGCCCCGACCGCGCTCGCCTACACCGAGCCCGCGACCGGCCAGATCAAGCTCACCTGGAACGCGGCCACCGACAACACCGGTGTCACCGGGTACGAGGTCTACGCCAACAACCAGCTGCGCACCAGCGTCGCCGGCAACGTCACCACCTACACCGACACCCAGCCCGCCTCCGCGAGCGTGACCTACTACGTCCGGGCCAAGGACGCGGCCGGCAACCAGTCGGCGAACAGCAACAGCGTCACCCGCGCCGGCGACACCGGCGACACCCAGGCCCCGACCGCCCCGGGGGCCCTGGCCTTCACCGAGCCGGCCTCCGGCCAGATCAAGCTGGCCTGGCAGGCCTCCACCGACAACGTCGGCGTCACCGGCTACGAGGTCTTCGCCAACAACGTGCTGCTCACCACGGTCGCGGGCACCGTCACCACCTACACGGACACCCAGCCGGCCACCGCCACCGTGAGCTACTTCGTCCGGGCCAAGGACGCGGCGGGCAACCGCTCCGGTGACAGCAACTCCGTGACCCGCAACGGCAGCGGCGGCGGGGGCGGCTCCAACCTGGCCGTCGGCAAGCCCATCGCGGGCTCCTCCGTGATCCACACCTTCGTCGCGGAGAACGCCAACGACAACAGCACCTCCACCTACTGGGAGGGCGCGGGCGGCGCCTACCCGAGCACGCTGACCGTCAAGCTCGGGTCCAACGCCGACGTCGACCGCCTGGTCCTCAAGCTCAACCCGGACAGCAGCTGGGGCACCCGTACCCAGAACATCCAGGTCCTCGGCCGGGAGCAGAGCGCCTCGGGCGTCACCAACCTGGTGGCCGCCAAGGACTACGTCTTCAACCCGGCCTCAGGCTCCAACACCGTCACCATCCCGGTGAACGCCCGGGTCGCGGACGTGCAGCTGCGCTTCACCTCCAACACCGGTTCCTCCAACGGCCAGATCGCCGAGTTCCAGGTCATCGGCGTCGCGGCGCCCAACCCGGACCTCCAGGTCACCGCGGTGAGCGCCAGCCCGGCCGCCCCGGTCGAGTCGGACTCCGTCACGCTGTCCGCCACCGTCAAGAACAGCGGCCCGGCCCCGGCGGCGGCGACCTCCGTCTCCTTCCAGCTCGGCGGCTCGAAGATCGCCTCCGCCAACGTGCCCGCGCTGGCCCCCGGTGCCACCGCCACCGTCACGGCCGGCATCGGGCCGCGGGACGCGGGCAGCTACCCGCTGAGCGCGATCGTCGACGAGGCGAACACGATCGTCGAGCAGAACGACACCAACAACAGCCTCACCGGCTCCCCGCTGGTGGTCCGCCCGGTCGACAGCTCGGACCTGGTGGCCTCGTCCGTCGGGTGGTCGCCGAGCGCTCCGTCCGCCGGCCAGTCCGTGGGCTTCTCCGTCACGGTCAGGAACCAGGGCACCGTGGCCGCCGCCGCGGGCACCCACAACGTCACCCTCACCCTGCAGGACGCGGGCGGCGCCACCGTCCGTACCCTGACGGGATCCTTCAGCGGCGCCCTCGCGGCCGGTGCCTCCTCGGCCCCGATCGCCCTCGGCAACTGGACCGCGGCCAACGGCAAGTACACCGTCAAGGTGGTCCTCGCCGACGACGCCAACGAACTGCCGGTCAAGCGCGCCAACAACACCTCGGCCAAGCCCTTCTTCGTCGGCCGCGGGGCGAACATGCCCTACGACACCTACGAGGCGGAGGACGGTGTGGTCGGCGGCGGCGCCAACGTCGTCGGCCCCAACCGGACCGTCGGCGACATCGCCGGCGAGGCCTCGGGCCGCAAGGCCGTGAACCTGGACGCGACGGGCGAGTACGTCGAGTTCACCACCCGGGCCGCCACCAACACCCTGGTCACCCGCTTCTCCATCCCGGACGCCCCGGGCGGCGGCGGCATCGACTCCACCATCAACGTCTACGTCAACGGCGTCCTCAAGAAGGCCCTGCCGCTGACCTCGAAGTACGCCTGGCTCTACGGGGCAGAGGCCGGCCCGGGCAACGCGCCGAGCGCCGGAGCCCCGCGGCACATCTACGACGAGGCCAACATCCTCCTCGGCGAGACCGTCCCGCAGGGCAGCAGGATCCGCCTCCAGAAGGACGCGGCGAACACCACCACCTACGCGATCGACTTCGTGAGCCTGGAACAGGCCACGGTGATCCCCAACCCCGACCCGGCGACCTACACGGTGCCCGCCGGCTTCACCCACCAGGACGTGCAGAACGCCCTGGACAAGGTCCGCATGGACACCACGGGCAAGCTCGTGGGCGTCTACCTGCCGCCGGGCGACTACGCCACGGCCAGCAAGTTCCAGGTGTACGGCAAGGCCGTGCAGGTCGTCGGAGCCGGACCGTGGTTCACCCGCTTCCACGCCCCGTCCTCGCAGGACAACACCGACAACGGCTGGCGCGCGGAGGGCACCGCGAAGGGCTCGTCCTTCACGGGCTTCGCCTACTTCGGCAACTACACCTCGCGCATCGACGGTCCGGGCAAGGTCTTCGACTTCTCCAACGTGACCGACATGACCATCGACAACATCTGGAACGAACACCAGGTGTGCCTCTACTGGGGCGCCAACACCGACCAGATCACGATCAAGAACTCGCGGATCCGCGACACCTTCGCCGACGGCATCAACATGACCAACGGCAGCACGGACAACCTCGTGACCAACATCGAGGCACGTTCCACGGGTGACGACAGCTTCGCGCTGTTCTCCGCCATCGACGCGGGCGGCGCGGACATGAAGAACAACGTCTACGAGAACCTGAGCGCGATCCTCACCTGGCGCGCGGCCGGTGTCGCCGTCTACGGAGGCTTCGACAACACCTTCCGCAACATCTACATCGCCGACGTCCTCGTCTACTCGGGCATCACCATCAGCTCGCTGGACTTCGGGTATCCGATGAACGGCTTCGGGACCGACCCGACGCTCTTCGAGAACATCTCGATCGTCCGGGCCGGAGGTCATTTCTGGGGGGCGCAGACCTTCCCCGGAATCTGGATCTTCTCGGCGTCCAAGGTCTTCCAGGGAATCCGCATCAACAATGTGGACATCGTCGATCCGACCTACAGCGGAATCATGTTCCAGACGCAGTACGTCGGCGGCCAGCCGGTCAATCCCATCAAGGACACCATTCTGAAGGACATCACCATCACGGGGGCGAAGAAGAGCGGTGACGCCTTCGACGCCAAGTCCGGGTTCGGTCTCTGGGCGAACGAGATGCCCGAGGCGGGACAGGGGCCGGCGGTGGGTGAGGTCACCATCCACAACCTGAGGATGAGCGACAACGCCGTGGACGTGCGGAACACGACCTCGACGTTCAAGATCAACCAGCTGCCCTAGCGGGCGGCCGGCACGGGGGAACGAGGGCGGCGGGGCACCCCTTCCGGGTGCCCCGCCGCTCGCCGCCCGGCGGATCGCCGGGGCCAGTGGGGCGCGGGGGGTTCCGCGCCGGTTTCCGATGGGCCAAACTGGCCGTAATCGAACTGCAAGGAACTTGCATTGTTTGCGCTACTCTTGCGCTCATGACGCGACGACTTGCTCAAGTGGCGAAGAAAGTGGGGGTCAGCGAGGCAACGGTCAGCCGGGTGCTCAACGGCAAGCCGGGCGTCTCGGACGCAACCCGCCAGTCCGTGCTCACCGCCCTGGACGTCCTCGGCTACGAGCGCCCCACCCAGCTGCGCGGCGAACGCGCCCGGCTGGTCGGCCTGGTCCTGCCGGAACTCCAGAACCCGATCTTCCCGGCCTTCGCCGAGGTGATCGGTGGCGCGCTGGCCCAGCAGGGGCTGACCCCGGTGCTCTGCACGCAGACCACCGGCGGGGTCTCCGAGGCCGACTACGTCGAGCTCCTCCTCCAGCAGCAGGTGTCCGGCGTCGTCTTCGCCGGCGGGCTCTTCGCGCAGGCCGACGCCCCGCACGAGCACTACCGGCTGCTCCACGACCGCAAGGTCCCGGTGGTGCTCATCAACGCCTCGATAGAGGACCTCGGCTTCCCGTGCGTCTCCTGCGACGACGCCGTCGCGGTCGAACAGGCCTGGCGCCACCTGGCCTCTCTCGGCCACGAGCGCATCGGCCTGGTGCTGGGCCCGCCCGACCACATCCCCTCCCTGCGCAAGCTGGTCGCCGCACAGGCGGTCGCCGCGGCCGCCGGCACCGAGCTGCCCGCCGCGCACGTGGAGCGGGCGCTGTTCTCCCTGGAGGGCGGCCACGCGGCCACGTCGAGGCTGCTGGACCGCGGGGTGACCGGCATCATCTGCGCGAGCGACCCCCTGGCCCTGGGGGCCATAAGGGCGGCCCGCCGGCGCGGTCTGGACGTGCCCCGCGAGGTCTCCGTCGTCGGATACGACGACTCGGCCTTCATGAACTGCACCGAACCCCCGCTGACCACCGTCCGGCAGCCCATCGAGGCCATGGGGCGGGCGGCCGTGGAACTGCTCACCGCCCAGATCCAGGGGGCCGCCGTACAGCCCGGCGAGCTGCTGTTCGAGCCCGAGCTCGTGGTGCGGGGCTCCACCGCACAGGTGCCGCGCCCCCGTCCGGCGTAACGCCCCGCCCGGCTCCACCGAGTTCGACCCCTGGCCACAGGGCCCCGAAACGTCCCGCTGACGTTTCGGGGCCCTGTTTTGCGTTCTCCGCCGGAGTCGTCCGGCGTCCCGCTGCCAATCTCTTGCGAAATCTGCGCGAGATATTGCGTTCATCTGTCGGTGGTGGTTGAGTGTGCCGCGCTCGCCTCCACACACGCCCCACGCCTCCTGCTCGATGCTCGAAGGGGACCACCGATGAGAACCAACATCCGTCGCACCACCGCGACCGCCCTCGTCTCGGCGCTCGCCGTCACCGCCCTCGCGGCCTGCGGCACGAGCAGCAGCGGGGACGACACCAAGAACCAGCCGTCCGGCGGTTCCACGGACGCCTCCGCACCGCTCGACCCGAAGACCAAGGTCACCATCTCCATCGACTGCATGCCGCCCGCGGCGAAGGCCGCCGAGCTCAAGCAGTGGAAGGAGGACGTGACGGAGTTCAACAAGACCTACCCGAACGTCACGATCGACGGCCGTTCCACCCCCGGCCAGTGCCTGGAGCCGCCGCGGTTCACGGCGATGCTGAAGGCCAAGTCGCAGCCCGACGTCTTCTACGCCTACTTCACCGATCTCAAGCAGGTGCTGGACAACGACGGCGCCGAGGACATCTCGGCCTACGTCACGGCCCAGTCGGTCCCGGGCTTCGGCGACATCGACAAGAACGTCGTCAACACCCTCAAGCAGGACGGCAAGCTCTACGGCCTGCCCACCAGCAACTACACGATGGGCCTGCTGATCAACCGCAAGCTCTTCCAGCAGGCGGGCCTCAACCCCGACCAGCCCCCGCGCACCTGGGACGAGGTCCGCGCGGCCGCCAAGAAGATCGCGGCGCTCGGCAACGGCACTGCCGGCTACGGCGAGTACAGCGTCGAGAACACCGGCGGCTGGCACTTCACGGCCGCCATGTACGGCATGGGCGGCGACGTCGTCGGAGCCGACGGCAAGGCGGCCTTCAACAACCCGACCGGCAAACAGATCGTGGACAACCTCCACGCCATGCGCTGGGAGGACGACAGCATGGGCAAGACCCAGCTGCTCAAGTGGGGTGACCTGCAGAAGCAGATGGCCTCGGACAAGCTCGGCATGTTCCTCGCCGCGCCCGACGACATCACCTACATGGTCCAGCAGCTGTCCGGCAAGTACGAGAACTTCGGCATGGGCCCCATCCCCGGCGGCGCCGCGACGCTGGCCGGCGGCAACGGCTACATGATCAAGAAGGGCAGCTCGCCGGACAAGGTCAAGGCCGCCATCGCCTGGCTGAACTTCAAGACGCTCGCGGTCGGCAAGGGGCAGTTCCAGTACGACCGTTCCAAGGCCGACGGCCTGCCGGTCGGGCTTCCGCAGCCCGCCTTCTTCACCGGCGCCAGCAAGGCCAAGGACGACGAGCTGAAGGCCGCCAACGCCACCATGCCGGTCGCCAACTTCAAGTCCTTCCTGGACAACCCGGTGGCCGGCAAGGCCGAGCCGGCGAAGGCCCAGGAGGTCTACAAGGTCCTCGACAAGGTGATGTCGGCGGTCCTGACCAACAAGGACGCCGACTCGGCGCAGCTCCTCGCGGAAGCCGAGAAGGCCGTCAACCAGGTGCTGGCCAACCAGTAGCGGCCCCGGCCGGGGGAGGTCCGGGCGGCCTCCCCGGCCCGGACCCGCCCGCAGGCCCCGTACCCCGCAAATCGATGGCGACGACCCACCAAGGAGCGAGCGGCGATGTCGGCTCCCACCCTGTCCGGTACCTCTCGTGAGGAGTTCTTCCGGGCGTTCAAGCGGAACCTCTCGGCCCACGGCTTTCTGATCGGCGCCGTCCTCTGCTTCTCCTTCTTTTCCTGGTACCCGATGGTCCGGGAGTTCCTCCTGGCCTTCCAGAAGACCGAGGGCGGAGCCGTCCAGTGGGTCGGCTGGGACAATTTCCGGTACGTCTTCAACGACCCGGCGTTCTGGCAGGCCTGGCGCAACACCCTGCTCTTCAGCGGGCTCGCGCTGGTCCTCGGCTTCGCCGTCCCGTTCGTGGTCTCGATCGTGCTCAATGAATTCCGGCACGCGCAGGGTTACTTGCGCCTGCTGGTCTACCTCCCGGTGATGATGCCGCCGGTGGCCTCGATCCTGCTCTTCAAGTACTTCTACGACCCCGGATACGGGGTCTTCAACAGGATTCTGGAATTCCTTCACCTGCCGGCGCAAGACTGGCTGCAATCCACCGATACCGCGATGCTCTCCGTGGTCATCGCTTCGACCTGGATGAACATGGGCGGCGCGACCCTGATCTACCTGGCTGCCCTCCAGGGCGTCCCCGGGGAGCTCTACGAGGCGGCGGAGCTCGACGGAGCCGGGGTGCTGCGCAAGATCTGGCACGTCACGATCCCGCAGACCAAGCTCATCCTCTCGCTGATGCTGCTCATGCAGATCATCGCGACGATGCAGGTGTTCGTCGAACCGTTCATGCTCACGGGCGGCGCCGGCCCCGAAGGGTCGACGACCACCGTCGTCGTCCTCATCTACCAGTACGCCTTCAGTTTCAACCAGTACGGCGGCGCCGCGGCCCTGGGCCTGTGCCTGCTCGTCCTGCTCGCCGGCTTCTCCGCCGTGTACGTCCGGCTGAGCCGCGACAACGAGAACTGACGGGAGCACCTCACATGTCAGAGCGCACGCTGATATCGCCGGCCCAACTCGGCCGCACCCGGGGCAAGATCGCCTACTGGACCGTCCTGGCCGCGGTCGTGATCGGCTTCACGGTCGTCTTCCTCGGGCCCCTCTACTGGATGGTCGTCAACGGGCTCAAGAGCACAGCGGAGTTCACCCAGGTCCCGCCCACCGTGGTGCCGGACTCCCTGCACCCCGGAAACTACTCGGCGGCCTGGAAGGTCATGGACCTCGCCAAGCTGCTGTTCAACACCCTCTACTACGCCTTCGGCGCCCTCGCCTTCCAACTCGTCCTCGACGTGGCCGCCGCCTACTCGCTGTCCAAGCTCCGCCCGGTCTTCGGCAAGGCCGTCCTCGGCATGATGCTGGCGACCCTGATGATCCCGGCCACCGTCCTCGTCGTCCCGCAGTACCTCACGGTCCTGGACATGCCGCTGATCGAGCGGAACCTGCTCAACACGCCCTGGGTGATCTGGCTGCCCTCGGTGACGAACGCCTTCAACATCTTCCTTCTGAAACGATTCTTCGACTCCATCCCCGGCGAGATCCTCGATGCCGCCGCCATCGACGGAGCCTCCTCCCTGCGCACGCTGCGCTCCGTGGTCCTGCCGATGTCCCGGCCCGTCCTCGGCGTCGTGTCGATCTTCGCCATCGTCGGGGTCTGGAAAGACTTCCTCTGGCCCATGCTCACCCTCCCCGACCCGGCCCTGCAGACGCTCAACGTCGGCATCTACTCACTCGCCAGGGGAGTGCCCGAGAACCATCTCGTCGCCGCGCTCGCGATGGCCTCGGCGCCCACGCTCATCATCTTCCTGATCTTCCAGCGCAACATCATGAGCGGCCTGACAGCAGGCTCCCTCAAGGGGTGAGCACCACCCCGCACCGCTGCCGTGCCCGGTCGCCCCCTGTGAAAAGAACGCTGTGAAAGGACCCCTCCGTGGCTGACTTTCCCCTGCCCGAAAACGCCGCCGACTGGTGGCGTTCGGCCGCCATCTACCAGGTGTACGTACGGAGCTTCGCCGACGGCGACGGGGACGGCACCGGTGACCTGGTGGGCGTCCGGGCCCGCCTCCCCTACCTCGCCGAGCTGGGCGTCGACGCCCTGTGGTTCACCCCCTGGTACCTCTCCCCGCTCGCCGACGGCGGCTACGACGTCGCCGACTACCGCACCATCGACCCCGCCTTCGGCACCCTCGCCGAAGCCGAGAAGCTCATCGCCGAAGCCCGCGAGCTGGGCATCCGCACCATTGTCGACATCGTCCCGAACCACGTGTCCGACCAGCACGCCTGGTTCAAGGCCGCCCTGGCCGCCGGTCCCGGCAGCCCCGAGCGGGAGCTCTTCCACTTCCGGCCCGGCCGCGGCGAGAACGGCGAACTGCCACCGGGGGACTGGCCCTCGCAGTTCAACGGAGCGGCCACATGGACGCGGGTACCGGACGGGGAGTGGTACCTGCACCTCTTCACCCCGGAGCAGCCCGACCTCAACTGGGACCACCCCGCCGTCCGCCGGGAACACGAGGAGGTCCTGCGGTTCTGGTTCGAGCGGGGAGTGTCCGGCGTACGGATCGACTCCGCGGCCCTGCTCGCCAAGGACCCGGCCCTGCCCGACCTGGCCGGCCGCTCGCCCGAGCCCTGGCCCGGCGAGGTCCACCCCTACATCGACCGCGACGACCTGCACACCATCTACCGCTCCTGGCGGGCCATCGCCGACGAGTACGGGGCCATCTTCGTCGGCGAGGTCTGGCTGCCGGACTCCGAGCGCTTCGCCCGCTACCTGCGCCCCGACGAACTGCACACCGCCTTCAACTTCTCCTTCCTCAGCTGCCCGTGGGACGCCGGCCGGCTGCGCACCTCCATCGAGGAGACCCTCGCCGAGCACGCCCCCGTCGGAGCCCCGGCCACCTGGGTGCTGTGCAACCACGACGTGACCCGTACGGTCACCCGCTACGGGCGCGCCGACACCGGTTTCGACTTCGCCACCAAGGCCTTCGGGACCCCCGCCGACCTGGCCCTCGGCACCCGGCGGGCCCGCGCCGCCGCGCTGCTGACCCTCGCCCTGCCCGGCGCCGTCTACGTGTACCAGGGCGAGGAACTGGGGCTTCCCGAGGCGGACATCCCGCTCGGCCGGATCCAGGACCCCATGCACTTCCGGTCCGGTGGCACCGACCCCGGACGGGACGGGTGCAGGGTCCCGCTGCCGTGGACCGCCGAGCTGTGGAACGAGCCCTGGCTGCCCCAGCCGGAGAGCTGGCCGCAGTACGCCGCGGACCGGCAGGACGGCGACCCGGACTCGATGCTCACCCTCTACCGGACGGCCCTCGGGCTGCGCCGCGCCGCGGCCGGCTTCGGCGGCGGATCGCTGGACTGGCTGGCCGCCCCGCCCGGGGTGCTCGCCTTCAGCCGCCCCGACGGGCTGGTCTGCGTGGCCAACCTGTCCCCGGAGCCGGTCCCGCTGCCGGCCCACACGAGCCTCCTGCTCGCCAGCTCCCCACTGGATGCGGACGGGCTGCTGGAGCAGGACACGGCGGTCTGGCTGCGGACCTGACGCCGCAGCCGGACCGTCCGAACCATCCGTCCCTCGCGCCCCACCTCAACAGCGCCTTCCCGCAGTCGGTGACGGTCGACCTCGGCGCCGCCACTGCGGCCGGCCTTCACCGGCACCACCGGCTGGCCGGCCGGCCAGCTACGCGAGTTCGAGGCCTACGCCGGCTGAGCCTCCCCGCGCACCCGCCCGTCACGGCAACGGCTGTGGCGGGCGGGGTCCGTGGTACTGCCCGCTCGGTCGCATCCGCAGCGGGCGCTCCTCGTACTCCTCCAAGGCGTGCGCGATCCACCCGGCCGTACGGGCCACGGCGAAGACGGTCTCCCCGGCCTCCGGGGCCATCGCGCAGGAGACCGTCAGCACCGCCAGCGCCAGGTCCACATTGGGGTACAGGCCGCCGCCGTGCCGGGCCATCACCCCGGCCACCTCGCGCGCCGCGTCCAGTGCCGGACCGGCCTGCGCCAGCGGCTCCAGCCGCGCGAACAGGGCCGTCGCCCGCGGATCCTCGCCCTCGTACAGCCGGTGCCCGAGCCCGGGTACCCGGCTCCCGGCCCGCAGGTACTCGGCCACCACCGGAGCCGCGCCGCCCCGCTCCAGCACCTCCACCAGCATCCGGTGCGCGAGCCGCCCGGCCGCGCCGTGCAGCGGGCCTTCGAGCGCGCCGAGTCCGGCCGAGACCACCGCGTACGGATGCGCGCGCGCCGACGCGGCCACCCGTACGGCCAGCGTCGAGGCGGCCAGGTCGTGGTCGGTCAGCAGGGCCAGGGCCAGGTCCAGCACGGCCAGCGCGTCCGGATCGGGGTCCAGGGCGGAGAGCCGGGGCCACAGCTGCCGGGAAAGGCGGCCGTCCCCGCCCCACTGCGCCGGGCCCACCTCGGGCAGGGCGCCGACCAGGGTGGGGATCAGGGAGCGGGCGCAGCCCAGTACGGACGGCCCGGACAGGTCGAAGCGCAGCGGGTCCGCGACCGCCGCGGCCGCGACGGCCACCCGCAGCCGGTCGATCGGACCGCTGTGCTCGGGCAGCGCGGAGACCGCCCGCCGGGCCGCGGCGAGCGACTCCGGGGGAGCGGTGAACCGGGCCCCGTGCACCAGGGTCCCCGTCCAGAGCCACTCGGCGACCTCCTCGTAGCGGTACCGCGAGGCCAGCTCCACGGCGTCCACCCCGCGGAAGTAGTAGCGGTCGGCCTCGATGAGGGTGAGCGCGGTGCGGACGGAGAACTCGCCGGCGGAAGCGGCGGTACCGGAGGGCCCCGCCGCCTCGCGCCGGTTGCGTCGGGCCAGGGCCTCCACCTCGCGGGCGTCGAAACTGCTGCCGCGGCCGACCGGGTCGCGGCGGCTCGTGAGCTGACCGCGGCTGACGTACGCGTAGACGGTCGCGGGTTTCACGCCCAGCAGTCGGGCCGCCTCCTGGGTGCCGATCCTTCGCCCATCGGACTCCTCGTTCATGACGCACACCCTATATATATTGATTCAATCAATATTGACACTGATTGATTCCATCATGGATGGTCGATCCATGAACACCACCCTGACACCTGCCGAAAGCCCCCGCGGACTCGCGGGAGTCGTGGTCGCCGAGACCCAGCTCGGTGACGTCCGAGGCCGTGAGGGCTTCTACCACTACCGCCAGTACTCGGCCGTCGAGCTCGCCGGGAGCCGCACCTTCGAGGACGTGTGGCACCTGATGTTCCGCGGGGCCCTGCCCGCCGACGCCGCCGAACGGGCCGCCTTCGCCGCCGAGATCGCCCCGCTGCGCCGCCTCCCCGCCGAGGTCCGGGAAGCCCTGCCCGCCCTGGCCCGCGCCACCGCCCTGTCCGGCCCGCTCGCCGGACTGCGCACGGCGCTCTCGCTGCTCGGCGCCTCCGCCGGCTTCCGCCCGGTCTACGACCTGACCCCCGACCGCCGGGCCGCCGACGCGCTGGCCGCCTGCGCCGCCGTACCGACCCTGATCACCGCCCTGTACCGGCTCGGCCAGGGGCTGGAGCCGGTGGAACCGCGGGACGACCTCCCGTACGCGGCCAACTACCTCCACATGCTGACCGGACGGGAACCCGAGCCGGTCAGGGCCCGCGCGATCGAGAGGTACCTGATTTCCACGATCGACCACGGCTTCAACGCCTCCACCTTCACCGCCCGCGTGATCGCCTCCACCGGAGCCGATGTCGCGGCCTGCCTCACCGGGGCGATCGGCGCGCTCTCCGGCCCGCTGCACGGCGGCGCCCCCAGCCGGGCCCTGGACACCCTGGACGCCATCGGCACGGCCGACCGGATCGACCCGTGGATCCGCGAGCGGGTCCTCGCGGGCGACCGGATCATGGGCTTCGGACACCCCGTCTACCGTACCGAGGACCCGCGTTCTCGGATGCTGCGCGGGATCGCCCTGCAGTTCGGCGGCCCTCTCGTGGACTTCGCGGTGGAGGTCGAGCGGCACGTCGAGGAGATCCTCGCCGAGCTCAAGCCGGGCCGGGAACTGCACACCAACGTGGAGTTCTACGCGGGCGTGGTCATGGAGCTGTGCGGGCTGCCGCGCGAGATGTTCACGCCGACCTTCTGCGCGGCCCGCGTGGTCGGCTGGAGCGCGAACGTCCTGGAGCAGGCCGCCGACTCGAAGATCATCCGACCGGCCGCCCGCTACACCGGACCGACCCCGCCCCAGCCGGTCCCGGCCCTCGGCTGACGCTGGCTACGATCGACCGGGTGAACAGCATCCCCGTCATCGTGCTCGCCGGATTCCTCGGATCCGGCAAGACGACCGTCCTCAACCACCTGCTCGGCAACCGGGGAGGGACCCGGATCGGGGTCGTCGTCAACGACTTCGGCTCCATCGAGGTCGACGCGATGTCGGTGGCGGGCCAGGTCGGCGACTCGATGGTCTCCCTCGGCGGCGGCTGCCTGTGCTGCGCGGTGGACGGCAGCGAGCTGGACGCCTACCTGGAGAAGCTCTCCGACCCCGTCCACCGCATCGACGTGATCGTCATCGAGGCGAGCGGGCTGGCGGAGCCGCAGGAGATGGTCCGCATGCTCGTCGCCAACGAGAACCCGGCCGTCCGCTACGGCGGCATGGTGCAGATCGTCGACGCGGCGGAGTTCGACGCGACCCGGGAGAAGCACCCCGAGACCGACCGGCACCTGGCCGTCGCCGACCTGGTGGTGCTCAACAAGACCGACCGGATCGACGCCGCCGAACGCACCCGGATCGAGGACGCCCTCGCCGCGCTCTGCGCACCGGGGATCCCGGTCGTCGGCGCGGACCACGGGCGGATCGACCCGGAACTGCTCTTCGACCGCCGCCCGTGGACCGAGACGCGCGGACAGCTCTCCTTCGAAGACCTGCTGGCCCAGGAGCACGACCACGACCACGAAGGTGAGCACGCGGGGCACGCCCACGCGGCGTACGAGAGCACGGAGTTCGTCTCGGACCAGGCCCTCAGCCCGCGCCGGTTCATCGATTTCCTCGACCGCCGCCCGGCCGGGCTCTACCGGATCAAGGGCTCCGTCCACTTCGGCGTCCCCGGCCACGAGGAGCGCTACGAGGTCCACGCGGTCGGCCGCTTCCTCCGCTTCGCCCCCCACCCCTGGGGCCGGGGCGAACCGCGCCTGACGCAGCTCGTCCTGATCGGCTCGGGCACCGACGGCCCCGCCCTGCTCCGTGAACTGGAGGCCTGCCGGGAACCGGAGCCGTGGCACGCGCCCCCGGAGAGCATGTGGGGCGTCCTGCGCTACGTACACCGCCCGGCGGCCCCGGAACCGGACCCGGACCCGGACTTGGAGGCCGACCCTGATCCCGAGGACTTCTAGGGGCCGCCCCGCGCGGTGTCAGGCGACCTCGATGCCGAAGTCGCCGAGCAAGGGCTCCAGGCCGCCCGGGTAGCCCTTGCCGCCGACGACGAAGTCCCAGTCACCGCCCGCGCGGCGCCGGAAGGAGCCGAGGACCAGGGCGGTTTCGCCCGCGCGGCCGTCGGACACCTCCAGGCGGCCCAGCTCCTCGCCACCCGGCCCCAGCAGTCGGATCCGGGCGTCGGTGAAACCCGCCAGGTCGGCGTGCGGATTGACCTCGGGGTCGATCGCGGCGACGAGGACCAGCCGGTCGGCGCGCTGCGGCAGGGCGTCGAAGACGACCAGCAACGCTGCCTTGTCGGGTGCCGCATGGGGGTGGGCCCGTACCGAGCCGTCCGGGGTGTTCGGGTTGTTGAAGAACACGAAGTGGTCCTCGCTGAGGACCCGGCTGCCTTCGCAGACCAGCGCACACACGTCCAGCGCGACCGGCCCCGCCCAGGACATGCCGAGCACGTTGTGGTCCGCGGCGGGCTCCGGCTCGGCCGTCCGCTGGGCCGGGACCGAGACCGCCGTGCCCGGGCCGAGACGGCCGCGCAGTCCGTGCTGGTGCAGCAGCTCCACGAGCGCGGCTCCGGGAACCAGCTCCAGCGGCTTGCCGTCGGCGAAGGTGTACGACGTGGGTCCGAAGGTCGCGGTCGTGACCAGCACTCCCTTGTTCGCCCCCTTGTCCTGCACCGTGCCGTAAAGATCCCGGACCGCCGTGGGGGACACGGTGTTGCGGTAGCGCTTGACCTGCACGACGATCCGGCCGCCCGTGATCGGGGACGGGTCGTTCGCCTCGATGTCCACCCCGCCGTCGCCCGACCGCTGCGTGGTCACCGCCTCCATGCCCATTGCCCGGAAGAGCTCCGCCACCAGGTTCTCGAAGGCGATCGGGTCCATCGCGAAGAGGTCCGGCTCGTCCTCGTCGCGGCCCGCGTGCCCGCCGTGACGGACGACGCCGCCGACCTCGCCGGGCCGACGCTCCGGGCGCACGACGGCGGACTGGTCCGGGCGCGGCGACAACTGCCCGCCGAGCCCCTCCACCAGGCAGTCCACCGCGCTCACCAGCTCCAGCCGCAGCCCGGCCAACGCCGACCGCGCGGCCGTCACCGAGGCGAGTACGAGCTGCGCTTCCCTGCCCGTCACCGGATCGTGGGCGTCCACGAAACCGTTGACGACGACGGAATCCAGTACGCCGAACTCGTCGGCCGCGTACAGGTCGTGCACCACCAGCAGCACGCACTGCGCCAGCAGGTCCCGGTAGATCGCCCGCCGCTGCGTGGCCGGGCGGGCCGTCTCCCTGTCCTGGTCCGTACTCGGCACGTACCGCACCGACTTGGTCTCCGGCACCACCTCGTAGCCCGGCAGTTCCCAGTCCAGCACCAGCTGGCGCCGCGCCGGGTCGTAGGCGGCCGACACCTGTCGCGGCAGATTCTCCGGCCAGCCGGCCGAGGCGTACAGGGCGGCTGAGAAGTACTCCACCGCGGCCTCCGCGTCGCCCGCGCGCAGCGCGACGGCCAGCTCGGTGAGCCCGCCGTTGTGCCCGCGGATCCCGGCGAGCTGCTCCGCCGCCCAGCGGTCGTACTGCTGCCGGTACGCCGCCAGCTGCTGCCGGCGCTGCGCCTCCGCGGCCTGCGCCGCCTGCCAGGCCTGCGTGTACCGGGCGTGCGCCTCCCGCTCCGCCTGCGCCCGCCGGTTCGAGCCCAGCGTCCAGCCGCTGCTCTGCTGCTGGAAGTGGTGCAGCTGCGGCAATGGCACGGGATGTGCCAGGGTCCCGGGATCGAAGGGTTCGAGCTGCTCGGGCCTGACCAGGGAGGCCAGCCGGAACGCCGGGGCCCGGCAGCCCGCGGCCAGAAGTCCCTGCAGGGCCGCGAGCTGGGCATCGAGGTGCTCGGTCGCCCTCCGCGCCTCGGCCTCGCGGTGCTGTTTGTAGGCGGCCTGCTGCTCGCGCTGCCCCCGGGCCACGTCCCGTTCGAACGCCCGCTGCCGTCGCTCGGCCTCACGCTGCTGGATCAGCTGCGTCCGCTGATCCCGGCGCTGGGCCTCCGCCCAGTTCCCGATCAGTCCGCTGCTCGATCGACGGCTCATCAGCTCTGTTCTCCCGCCCCACCCACCAGTGCCAAGAGGGAAAACACTAGTCGCCATTCGGGTGGTACGTCCCTCGGACGTACCACCCGAATGATCGCGTACCGCCTACGGCCCTCCTACAGCGCGGCCCCCGCCAGCGCCGCGACCACGGCCGGGAGCGCCGTGCCCGAGCCGTCACGGCGCGGGTCGACGGCCGGCAGCAGGGCCGGAGTTCCGTTCGCCGCCGCCGCGCGCACCGGGGACGCACCCGCCCAGGCCAGCAGCAGGACGTCCTCGCCCTTCAGGAACCGCTGGCAGCGCACGCCGCCGGTGGCCCGGCCCTTGCGCGGGTACTGGTCGAACGGGGTCAGCTTTCCGGACTGCATCGAGTCGTCCAGCGTCCCGTGCGAGCCCGCCACCGTGAACACCACGGCCTCGCGCGCCGGATCCACCGCCGAGAAGTGGATCACCTTGGCGCCGTCCGCGAGCTTGATACCCGCCATGCCGCCCGCCGGGCGGCCCTGCGGGCGGACCTGGGCCGCCGGGTAGCGCAGCAGCTGGGCGTCGTCGGTGATGAAGACGAGGTCCTCCTCGCCCGTGCGCAGCTCGACCGCTCCGATGATCCGGTCACCGTCCTTGAGGGTGATGACCTCCAGCTCGTCCTTGTTGGCCGGATAGTCCGGCACGACCCGCTTGACGACGCCCTGCTCGGTGCCGAGCGCCAGGCCCTGCCCCGACTCGTCGAGCGAGGTCAGGCAGATGACCTGCTCGTCCACCTCCAGCCCGGAGAGGAACTCCGAGACCGGGGCGCCGCCCGCCAGGTTCGGCGAGGCGTGGGTGTCGGGCAGCTGCGGCAGGTCGATCACCGACAGCCGCAGGAGCCGCCCGTACGAGGTGACCACGCCGATGTCGGCCCGCGCGGTCGCCGCGACCTGCGAGACGATCAGGTCGTGCTTGGCACGGGCGCCGCCCTCCTCCTCGGGAAGCGGCTCCGCGTTGGCCGTACGGGCGAGCAGGCCGGTGGAGGACAGCAGCACCCGGCACGGGGTGTCCTCGACCTCCAGCGGGACCGCCGCGACGGCCGTCCCCGCCGACTCCAGCAGCACCGTACGGCGCTCCGTGCCGAACTTCTTCGAGACCGCGGCCAGTTCCGCTGAGACCAGCTTGCGCAGCTCGCTGTCGGAGTCCAGGATCCCCGTCAGCTCGTCGATCTCGCCGGCCAGCCGGTCGCGCTCGGACTCCAGCTCGATCCGGTCGAAGCGGGTGAGCCGGCGCAGCGGGGTGTCCAGGATGTACTGGGTCTGGATCTCGCTCAGCGAGAAGCGCTCCATCAGGCGCTCCTTGGCCTGAGCGGAGTTGTCGCTGTCCCGGATGATCCGGATGACCTCGTCGATGTCGAGCAGGGCCACCAGCAGGCCCTCGACCAGGTGCAGCCGGTCCTGCCGCTTGCCGCGGCGGAACTCGCTGCGCCGGCGCACGACCTCGAAGCGGTGGTCGAGGTAGACCTCCAGCAGCTCCTTGAGGCCCAGCGTCAGCGGCTGCCCGTCCACCAGCGCGACGTTGTTGATGCCGAAGGTCTCCTCCATCGGCGTCAGCTTGTACAGCTGCTCCAGCACGGCCTCGGGGTGGAAGCCGTTCTTGATCTCGATGACCAGGCGCAGGCCGTGCGAGCGGTCCGTGAGGTCCTTGACGTCCGCGATGCCCTGCAGCTTCTTCGAGCCGACCAGGTCCTTGATCTTCGCGATGACCTTCTCGGGACCGACCGTGAAGGGCAGTTCGGTGACGACCAGCCCCTTGCGGCGCGGGGTCACGTCCTCCAGCGCCACCGTGGCACGGATCTTGAAGGTGCCACGGCCGTTCTCGTAGGCGTCCTTGATGCCCGAGAGGCCCACGATCCGGCCGCCGGTCGGCAGGTCGGGACCCGGGACGAAGCGCATCAGCGCCTCCAGGTCCGCGTCCGGGTAGCGGATCAGGTGGCGGGCGGCCGCGACGACCTCGCCGAGGTTGTGCGGGGCCATGTTGGTGGCCATGCCCACCGCGATCCCGGACGCGCCGTTGACCAGCAGGTTCGGGTACGCCGCGGGCAGGACGACCGGTTCCCGCTCCTGACCGTCGTAGTTCGCGGCGAAGTCGACGGTGTTCTCGTCGATCCCGTCCGTCATCAGTGACGCCGCGTCGGCCATCCTGGACTCGGTGTAACGCATGGCGGCCGGCGGGTCGTCGTTGCCGAGCGAGCCGAAGTTGCCGTGGCCGTCGACCAGCGGGAGCCGCATGGAGAAGGGCTGCGCCATGCGCACGAGGGCGTCGTAGATCGACGCGTCACCGTGCGGGTGCAGCTTGCCCATGACCTCACCGACGACACGCGCGCACTTCACGTAGCCGCGGTCGGGACGCAGGCCCATCTCGTTCATCTGGTAGACGATGCGCCGGTGCACCGGCTTCATGCCGTCGCGTGCGTCGGGCAGGGCGCGGGAGTAGATCACCGAGTACGCGTACTCGAGGAAGGAGCCCTGCATTTCGTCGACGACGTCGATGTCGAGGATCTTCTCCTCGAAATCCTCCGGCGGCGGGGTCTTCGTGCTGCGGCGGGCCATCGCTGCGCGGCTCCTTAACCAAGAATCGGGATGAGCTGAGCTCTCACGGGGTGGGGCGGGTGGTGGGGCTGGGACGGGGCCGGTACGGGGGCGGACCGGTTTCGGACACGGGTGACGCGGACCATTGTGTCCCGAGGCACCGACAACGCCGACTCCGACCCAGGACTGGGCCGGGAACTTCTCCGTGTCCCGACACGCTTGCATACAGTGGCAGGTCTGACAGGAATCTCTGCATCGCGATCGAAGGGACCACATGCCCATGGGTCACACGGCCACCGCTCACGCCGGCTCCGGCGGCCTCACAGCGACCGAGCACCGGCTGGCCAACGGCCTGCGCGTGGTGCTGTCCGAGGACCACCTGACCCCGGTCGCCGCAGTCTGCCTCTGGTACGACGTCGGCTCGCGCCACGAAGTCAAGGGACGTACGGGCCTGGCTCACCTCTTCGAGCACCTGATGTTCCAGGGCTCGAAGAACGTCTCCGGCAACGGCCACTTCGAACTGGTCCAGGGAGCCGGCGGCTCCCTCAACGGCACCACCAGCTTCGAGCGGACCAACTACTTCGAGACGATGCCGACCCACCAGCTGGAGCTCGCGCTGTGGCTGGAGGCGGACCGGATGGGCTCGCTGCTGGCGGCCCTGGACGACGAGTCCATGGAGAACCAGCGCGACGTCGTCAAGAACGAGCGCCGCCAGCGGTACGACAACGTCCCGTACGGCACGGCCTTCGAGAAGCTGACGGCCCTGGCCTACCCGGAGGGCCACCCGTACCACCACACCCCGATCGGTTCCATGGCCGATCTGGACGCCGCGTCCCTGGAGGACGCGCGCGCGTTCTTCCGTACGTACTACGCGCCCAACAACGCGGTGCTCTCGGTCGTCGGCGACATCGACCCCGAGAAGACGCTCGCCTGGGTCGAGAAGTACTTCGGCACCATCCCCGGCCACGACGGCAAGCAGCCGCCGCGCGACGGCTCGCTGCCCGAGATCATGGGGGAGCAGCTGCGCGAGGAGGTCGTCGAGGAGGTTCCGGCCCGCGCGCTGATGGCGGCCTACCGGCTCCCGCACGACGGCACCCGCGAGTGCGACGCCGCCGACGTGGCGCTGACCGTCCTGGGCAGCGGAGAGTCCTCCCGGCTCCACAACCGCCTGGTGCGCCGCGACCAGAGCGCCGTCGCGGCCGGTTTCGGCATGCTGCGCCTCGCCGGCGCGCCCTCGATGGGCTGGCTGGACGTCAAGACCTCCAGCGGGGTCGAGGTCCCCGAGATCGAGGCGGCCGTCGACGAGGAGCTCGCGCGGTTCGCCGCCGAGGGCCCGACGGCCGAGGAGATGGAGCGCGCGCAGGCCCAGCTGGAGCGCGAGTGGCTGGACCGGCTGAGCACGGTGGCCGGCCGCGCCGACGAACTGTGCCGCTTCGCAGTGCTGTTCGGCGACCCGCAGCTCGCCCTGACCGCCGTCCAGCGCGTCCTCGACATCACTGCCGAGGAGGTGCAGGCCGTGGCCGCGGCCCGACTGCGCCCCGACAACCGCGCGGTGCTCGTCTACGAGCCGATCGCGGCCGACGAGACCGACGAGGCCGGCGAGCCCGGCGACAACAGCGCGACCGACGCGAGCGACGAGAACGAAGGGGCGGAGCAGTGAGCGACACCGCAGCCGTCACGATGACCTTCCACCCGCGCCCCGAGGCCGGCGAGCCGCAGCCGTGGGCCTTCCCGGCCCCCGAGCGCGGGGTACTGGCCAACGGCCTGACCCTGCTGCGCTGCCACCGCCCGGGCCAGCAGGTGGTCGCGGTCGAGATCAACCTCGCCGCCCCGCTCGACGCGGAGCCCGAGGGCCTCGACGGCGTGGCCACGATCATGGTCCGGGCCCTGTCCGAGGGCACCGACAAGCACTCCGCCGAGGAGTTCGCCGCCGAGCTGGAGCGCTGCGGCGCCACCCTCGACGCGCACGCCGACCACCCCGGCCTGCGGGTCTCCCTGGAGGTCCCGGCCTCCCGCCTGCACAAGGCGCTGGGCCTGGTCGCCGAGGCCCTGCGCTCGCCGGCCTTCTCCGACGCCGAGGTGGACCGCCTGGTGCGCAACCGGCTCGACGAGATCCCGCACGAGAGCGCCAACCCGCAGCGCCGCGCCGCCAAGCAGCTCTCGAAGGAGCTCTTCCCGGCCTCCCTGCGGATGTCCCGCCCGCGCCAGGGAACCGAGGAGACGGTCGCCCGCATCGACTCCGTGGCCGTACGCGCCTTCTACGAGGCCCACGTGCGCCCCGCGACCGCCACCGCGGTGGTCGTCGGAGACCTGACCGGCATCGACCTGGACGCCGTCCTGGCCGACACCCTGGGCGCGTGGACCGGTGACACCACCGCCCCGCGCCCGGTCCCGCCGATCACCGCCGACGACACGGGCCGCGTGGTCATCGTCGACCGGCCCGGCGCGGTGCAGACGCAGTTGCTGATCGGCCGCATCGGCGCCGACCGGCACGACCGGGTCTGGGCGCCCCAGGTGCTCGGCACGTACTGCCTGGGCGGCACGCTCACCTCCCGGCTGGACAAGGTGCTGCGCGAGGAGAAGGGGTACACCTACGGCGTGCGCGCCTTCGGCCAGGTGCTGCGCTCCACCGCCGACGGCAAGGGCGCCTCGATGCTCGCCATCAGCGGCTCGGTGGACACCCCGAACACCGGCCCGGCCCTGGAAGACCTGTGGACGGTGCTGCGCACCCTCGCGGCGGGCGGCCTGACCGACGCCGAACGGGACGTGGCCGTGCAGAACTTGGTGGGCGTCGCCCCGCTGAAGTTCGAGACGGCGGCCTCCGTCGCGGGCACGCTCGCCGACCAGGTGGAGCAGGAGCTCCCGGACGACTACCAGGCGCAGTTGTACGCGCGGCTCGCCGAAACCGGGACGGTGGAGGCCACTTCGGCGGTCGTGAACGCCTTCCCGGTGGACCGCCTGGTCACGATCCTGGTCGGCGACGCCTCGCAGATCGAGGAGCCGGTGCGGGCCCTCGGGATCGGTGAAGTGAGCGTGGTCACCAACTGACCGTCCGTTGACTGCCGGCGGGTCGACAACTGACCCGCCGCACAACGGGATCCGGTAGGGGACTCCGGCGGCTTGTCCGCTGGAGTCCCTTTTGGGTTTTCTGTCCTCTTTGGTGGTGTGGTTGCTTGTATGTGGTGTGGCGTACGCAACAAAAGGGCGAGTCTGTTTGGCGATTGACTGATGATCCGCCTAGCGTCGGCCGTGCTGTTCGTCAGTTGTCACCGCCGCATCCGCGGCACCGGACAGCAATCGCCGAGTCCCCGTCAGGCGCGAGCCTGGGGAGCCGGGGACCCACATGTGTCCCTGGGGTGAATCGGACCGCCTCGCAAGAGGGGGCCCGTAGGAGACCTTCCTGCTCCGAACCCGTCAGCTAACCCGGTAGGCGAGAGGGAAGGAAAGGATCAAACCCTTCATGGCGTTTGGCAGTCGTGCCGCCGGCAAGCACCGTGGTTCCAGTCGTCTGAGCCGCAGGACCGCCGGTTATGCCGGCATAGCCGCCCTCGCCACCACTGGTGTCGTCGGCTCCCTGGCCGGTCCCGCGTTCGCCGCGGACCAGTCCCCCTCGATCGAGGACACCGGCGCCCTCAACACCATCGTGGTGGCCGACGAGCTCGCCGGTGACGTCGAGGCCCAGGCCCAGTCCCAGCAGCGCGCCGCCGAGGCCGCCGCCGCCAAGGCGCAGGCCGAGGCCGACGCCAGGCAGCGGGCCGCCGAGGCCAAGGCGAAGGCCGAAGCCCAGGCCAAGGCCGAGCGCGAGGCCGCCGAGCGCGCCGCGCGCGAAGAGGAGCGCAAGCGCCTCAACACCTTCGTGTCCCCGATCGACGGCTCCTACGTCAGCACGCAGTACCACGCGGGCGGCGCCATGTGGTCCTCCGGCAGCCACACCGGCATCGACTTCCACGCGGACTCCGGCACCTCTGTGCGCGCGGTCGGCCTGGGCACCGTGGTCGAGGCGGGCTGGGGCGGCGCATACGGCAACAACGTCGTCATCAAGCACGCCGACGGCACGTACACGCAGTACGGCCACCTTTACTCGGTGGGCGTCAGGGTCGGCCAGCAGGTCACCCCGGGCCAGCAGATCGGCCTGTCGGGCAACACGGGCAACTCCAGCGGCGCGCACCTGCACTTCGAGGCCCGCACCGGCGCCGACTACGGCTCGGACATCAACCCGGTCGCGTACCTGCGCTCGCACGGCGTCACCCTCTGACCCACTGCCCCAGCGCACGACTTCCGCGAAGGCCCCGGCTCTCTTCGAGCCGGGGCCTTCGTGCTTCCCGCTTCGTGCTTCTCGCCTCGCGCTCTGAGTTCTGTGAATGTTTCGTATTTCCGGCCGTCCTCGGAAATTATCGTGTGTTGCAATAGAGTCGCAACGCGCACAGTCATACGAAAAAGGCGGAGGTCCGGTCTTGCGTATTCCCGCGCACACGGTATGCACAGCGATCCGCGACGACATCGTCTCCGGAGTGTTCGGGCCCGGCGGCCGGCTGACCGAGGAGGTGCTGGCCCGCCGGTACGGAGTCTCGCGCGTCCCGGTGCGCGAGGCGCTGCGCACGCTGGAGTCCGAGGGGTTCGTGACCACCCGGCGGCACGCGGGCGCCTGTGTGGCCGAGCCGACGGAACAGGAGGCGGCCGATCTCCTGGAGCTGCGGATGCTCCTGGAGCCCCTCGCGGCCGCCCGGGCGGCCCGGCGGCGCAGCGAGGCCCACCTCAAGGTGCTGCGCGGCCTGGTCAGGCTGGGCCAGGAGCGGGCCAGGAGGGGGCAGGGGGAGGATCTGCGCTCCCTGGGCGGCTGGTTCCACGAGACGCTCTCCCAGGCCTCGGGCAGCCCCGGGCTGATCGCCCTGCTCACCCAGATGCGCCACAAGGTGGCCTGGATGTACGTGGTGGAGGCCCCGGTGCGGCCCGTGGAGTCCTGGGCGGAGCACGGCGCGATCGTGGACGCGGTGGCCCGGGGCGACGCCGAGCGGGCCCGGGCGCTGACGGCGGTGCACGTGGACCGGGCGGCGGGGGCGCACCGGATGCGCGTGAGGACTTTGCAACCTGCCGTAAACACGGCGAGCGTTCCGCATTAACAAACGCCGTATACAAAGGTGGGATATCCGGGCCGGGTAATCGACGCCCGTGCCCCGCGTGCCATTCCATCGGAATTCGATCCGCCGGAATCGAGCGTACCGGAATTGCGGTGTGCGCATTTCTGCCGGAGTCGAAGACGGGCGGTCGACGAGGCGACGGGTCGAAGCGTCGGCGGGCCGAGGTACCGAAGAGCCGCCGGGCCGACGGGCCACGGGCCGGCCGGATTCCGCACGGAAAGCAGTGAAGCCGTTGCCCCCGACCTCGGCGGTCGGGGGCAACGGCTTCGCCGTGCAAGTCCTGCGGGTCGAACCCGAAGGGTCAGACGGTCTCGGGGAGCTCCTCGAGCCCCTCGGCGACCAGCTTCGCGAGGCGGTCCAGCGCGACCTCGGCGCCGTCGGCGTCGGACGAGAGGACGATCTCCTCGCCACCCTGGGCGCCCAGGCCCAGAACCGCCAGCATGGAGGCGGCGTTGACGGGGTCGCCGCCCAGCTTCGCGATGGTCACCGGGACGCCGGAAGCGGTCGTCGCGCGGACGAAGATCGAGGCGGGACGAGCGTGCAGGCCCTCGGCCCAGCCGACGTTGACGCGGCGCTCTGCCATGGTGATGCCCTTCAGGTTCTTACGGTTGTCTAGACCAGTCTCTCACGGCGTCCGGAATGGTCGAACCGACCTTCGGCCCGAGTTTCCCGCCAATCGACCTACCCCAGCTTGCCCTGATTCGAGCCAGCTTGCCCGATGCGCCGCGCCCAGGCCAATCGGACCGTTCGAGCCTTAAGGTGACCCCATGACGACCGAGTCCGACCCCTCGTACCCGGATCACTGGGAAGCCGACGTCGTCCTTCGGGACGGCGGAACGGCCCGGATCCGGCCCATCACCACCGATGACGCGGGCCGGCTGGTCAGCTTCTACGAGCAGGTCTCGGACGAGTCCAAGTACTACCGGTTCTTCGCTCCCTACCCCCGGCTCTCCGACCGCGACGTGCACCGCTTCACGCACCACGACTACGTGGACCGGGTCGGCCTGGCCGCGACGATCGGCGGCGAGTTCATCGCCACCGTCCGCTACGACCGGATCGGCGCCGACGGCCGCTCGGCCACCGGGCCCTCCGATGAGGCCGAGGTCGCCTTCCTCGTCCAGGACGCCCACCAGGGACGCGGAGTCGCCTCCGCCCTGCTCGAACACATCGGTGCGGTCGCCCGCGAGCGCGGGATCCGCCGCTTCGCGGCCGAGGTGCTGCCCGCCAACAGCAAGATGATCAAGGTGTTCACCGACGCCGGCTACCAGCAGAAGCGCAGCTTCGAAGACGGCTCCGTCCACCTCACCCTCGACCTCGAACCGACCGCCGAGTCCCTCGCCGTCCAGCGCGCCCGCGAACAGCGCGCCGAGGCCCGCTCCGTCCAGCGACTGCTGACCCCCGGCTCGGTGGCGGTGATCGGAGTCAGCCGTTCCCTCGCGGGCGTGGGCGCGGCGGCCCTGCGCAACCTGCGCGACAGCGGCTTCCACGGCCACCTCTACGCCGTCAACGAGGCCGTCACCCGCGATCTCCTCGACGGCGTGCGGGCCTATCCCACCCTCGGCGCCGTCGGCGCCCCGGTCGACCTCGCCGTCATCGCGGTCCCGGCGGACAGGGTCCCGGACGCCGTGGCGGCCTGCGGTGAGCACGGGGTGCAGGGCCTGGTCGTCCTGTCCGCCGGATACGGGGAGAGCGGGGCCGAGGGCCTGGCCCGCCAGCGCGAACTGGTGCGGCAAGTGCGCTCGTACGGGATGCGGCTCATCGGACCGAACGCCTTCGGGGTGATCAACACGGCCCCCGAGGTGGAGCTGAACGCCTCCCTGGCCCCCGCTCCGGCCCCCGCGCGGGGGAGAGTCGGCCTCTTCACCCAGTCCGGGGCGATCGGCATCGCGCTGCTCTCCGGGCTGCTGCGGCGCGGGGAGGGCCTGTCCTCCTTCGTCTCCGCCGGAAACCGTGCCGACGTCTCCGGCAACGACATCCTCCAGTACTGGTACGACGACGAGGCGACCGATGTCGCGCTCATGTACCTGGAGACCCTGGGCAACCCGAGGAAGTTCACCCGGCTCGCCCGGCGCACCGCGGCCGTCAAGCCGGTGGTCGTCGCCAAGGGAGGCCGGCACACTCCCGCCGGACACGTGGTCCCCGGCACCCGGCTGCCCGAGGCGACGGTCTCGGAGCTGCTGCGGCAGGCCGGCGTCATCCGCGTCGACACGGTGACCGAGCTGGTGGACGTCGGCCTGCTGCTCGCCTCGCAGCCGGTACCGGCCGGGCCGCGGGTGGCCATCCTCGGCAACTCCGAATCGCTCGGGGTCCTCACCTACGACGCCTGCCTGACGGAGGGGCTGCGGCCGCTGGCGCCGCTCGACCTGACCACGGCCGCCTCGCCGGAGGACTTCCGCACGGCCGTCTCCGCGGCGCTGGCCTCGCCGGACACCGACGCCGTCATCGTCACCGCGATCCCGTGGGTGAGCGAGCACGCCCTCGCCGACGATCTCGCCGAGGCCCTGCGGGCGGCCGCCGCCGGGCACCCGGGCAAGCCGGTCGCCGTGGTCCACGTGGAGCTGGGCGCCCTGGCGGAGGCGCTCTCGGCGGCCA
>NZ_JBEXPT010000058.1:0-39581 GCF_040612195.1 Streptomyces sp. NPDC006450
CGTCGCGGGCCGGTGCGGGCCGACCCGCGCCGGACCCCTCATGGGGATCAGCCCGCGGAGCGGGCGCTGCCCGTGCGGGGGAGTGCGTCGACCGAGATCGCACCGAGGACCGCGTCGAGCAGTCCGGGGAAGCGCGCGTCGAGATCCTCGCGCCGCAGGGACAGGAGCAGTTCTCTGCCGGACGGGCGCTGCCAGATGATGCCGCCCTCGCGCAGTACCCGCCAGTGGTGGGTGAGCGTCGACTTGGAGACGCCTTCGAGCAGGCTGCCGCACGGATACTCGCCGCCGGCCGCCAGGGCGCGGACCACGGTGAGTCGCATGGGGTTGCCCAGCGCGGTGAACACGTTCTCCAGCTTGATCTGGTCCCTGGTCGGGTGGTTGACAGTCATGCCTTCAAAAGTAGCTCGTATGTCCAAGGATGGTCGAACAGTTGCTGGTCAGTACTTGTGCGCGAACTCGCCGTGACCGTCCCCGACCTGACACACCCGCCGGACCCGGTTGACAGGCACCTCGAAACCGTACGACTATCCGTGAACAGTAATTGTACGTACTCAGTCGTACTGTTGAGCCCTGGAAAGGTCGTCACTCCCCATGTCTGCCACCCGTTCCGCCTCCCCGTCAGGCACGGGGACTCCCCGCCTCGGCTGGATTCTTGCCCTGCTGGCCTTCGCCCAGCTGATCATTTCCCTGGACTTCAACATCGTCTACGTGGCCCTGCCGGAGATCGGCGAGGAGCTGGGCTTCACCGACCAGTCGCTCCAGTGGGTGGTCAGTGCCTACGCGGTGGTCTTCGGCGGCTTCCTCCTGCTCGGCGGTCGGGCGGCCGACCTGCTGGGCAAGCGCAACATGTTCGCCCTCGCCCTCGGCCTGTACGCCGTGTCGTCGCTGGTCGGCGGCTTCGCGGGCAACCCGGAGACCATGATCGCGGTCCGCGCGGTGCAGGGTCTGGGTGGCGCGCTGCTCTTCCCGGCCACGCTGTCACTGATCAACACCCTGTTCGCCGAGGGTAAGGAGCGCAACAAGGCGCTCGCGATCTGGGGCGGCGCCGGTGCCTCCGGCCTCACCCTCGGCTCGCTCCTCGGCGGCGTCCTCACCGGCGCCTTCGGCTGGGCCTCGGTCTTCTTCGTCAACGTCCCGCTGGCCGGCATCGTGCTCATCGCCGCCCTCGCCGTCATGCCGCGCGACACGAAGGCCACCGAACGCCGCAGCTTCGACCTGCCCGGCGCCGTCAGCGCCACGCTCGGTGTGACCCTGCTGGTCTACGTGCTGGTCCAGGGCCCCGAGAGCGGCTGGGCCTCCACCGAGATCATCGTCAGCGCCGTCGTCGCCGTGGCCCTGCTCGCCCTCTTCGCCTTCATCGAGGCGAAGAGCAAGGACCCGCTGATGCCGCTGCGCCTCTTCGGCAACCGCAGCCTCGCGGTCGGCATGGCCGTCACCTTCATCTTCATGGGCACCTTCAGCGCCCTGCCGTACTTCCTGACCGTCCTCTTCCAGAGCGTGCACGGCTTCAGCGCCCTGGAGACCGGCCTCGCCTTCCTGGTCCCCTCGCTCTCCATCGCCGCGGGCACCCAGGTCGGTGAGCGCATGGCCACCCGCACCGCGACCCGCACGACCCTCGTCACCGGCCTCGTCGTCGGCGCGATCGGCACCGCCGTCCTCGCCTTCTCGATCTCCGCCGACGCCGGCTACGCGAGCGTCGTCCCCGGCCTCGTCATCGCGGGCATCGGCCAGGGCATCACCTGGACCGGCATGTGGATCGCCGCCGCCTCCGGCGTGGCTCCGCACGAGCAGGGCATCGCCTCCGGCATGGCCTCCACCACCCAGCAGATCGGCGGCGCGGTCGGCCTCGCCATCCTGATCGCCGTCGCCAACGCAAACATCGACGGCCTCGCCGGCGACGCGCTCAAGACCAGCATGGCGGACGGCACCCAGACCGCCGTCTACATCGCCGCCGCGGGCATCCTCCTCGGCGCGCTCATCTCGCTCGCCCTCCCCGGCAAGCCCGCGGCCACCACCCAGACCCCCGTCCAGGGGGCCCCGGACCAGCGGGGCGAAGAGCACACCGTGAGTTCCCCCGCCAAGGTGTGATCTCGTCACCACCGCTGGACGGAGGGGAAGCGGCGCACGATCTGCCCGCTTCCCCTCCGTCATGTCCAAGACGCCAAGACGCCAAGACGCCAAGACGCCAAGACGCCAAGACGCCAAGACGCCAAGACGCCAAGACACCAAGACACCAAGACGCCAAGACACCCCGTACGTCCCGTAGACAGCACAGCACCACCCAGCAACCTGGAGGTTCCCCATGTCCCTGGACACCGACGTCGCCGTGGTCGGCGGTGGCCCGGTCGGCATGCTGCTCGCCGCCGAGCTCGCCCTGTACGGCGTACGCGCCACGGTCCTGGAACACCTCCCCGAGCCCACCGGGGAGTCCAAGGCCGGCACTTTGCACGCGCGCACCGCGCAGACACTGCACCGGCGCGGACTGCTGGGCGCCGTACAGCCCGGAGCGCACAAGTCCCTGGGGCATTCCCACGGGCCGGTGCCGTTCCACTTCGGCGGGATGTTCGAGCTCGACCTGTCGGCGGTCGTCCACGAGGGACCCGCCATGGTCGGCAGCCCGCAGGCCTACGCCGAGCAGGTCTTCGCCCGGCGGGCCACCACGCTCGGCACCCGCGTCGAGCGCGACAGCGAGGTCGTCGGACTGGAGCAGCACGAGGACCACGTCACGCTGACCGTCCGGAACGGGGCCGGGACCGAGCGGACGCTGACGGCCGGCTGGGTCGTCGGCTGCGACGGCGCGCGCAGCTCCGTGCGCAAGCTCAGCGGCATCGACTTCGTGGGCACCCCGGCGACGGTGGGCGCGCTGATGGGCGAGGTCGAACTGCTCGACCCGTACCGCGCGCCGTCCGGCTGGCAGCGCAACGCCCGCGGCTGGACCCTGATCTGGCTCAACCCCTACGGCCGCAGCCGGGTCTCCACCTACGACTTCCGCGGCCCGCACGCGGACCGGAGCGCGCCCGTCACCCTCGACGAGATGCGGGACGAGGTCGAGCGCATCGCCGGGTATCCCGTGCCCATGGCCAACCCCCGCTGGCTGACCCGCTTCAGCGACGCGGCCCTGCAGGCCGAGCGCTACCGCACCGGACGGGTCCTGCTCGCCGGTGACGCCGCGCACGTCCATTTCCCGGCCGGCGGCCAGGGTCTGAACCTGGGACTCCAGGACGCGGTCAACCTGGGCTGGAAGCTCGCCGCGCAGGTGCAGGGCTGGGCCCCCGAGGCGCTGCTCGACACCTACCACGCGGAGCGCCACCCGGTCGCGGCCCGGGTGCTCTACAACGTCCGCGCGCAGGTCGCGCTGATGAACCCCGATCCGCGCACCGACGCGCTGCGGGAGCTGTTCACCGAGCTGATGCACATGCCCCAGGTCAACGAGTACCTCAGTGGAATGATCAGCGGCACCGCGGTGCGGTACGCCATCGGCGACCCCTCCGACCCCATGGCGGGACTGCTCGCCCCCGATCTCCCGCTCAAGACCGGCGACGCCGAGACGGGCCTGGCCGAGCTGCTGCACAGCGGCCGGCCGCTGCTGCTCGATCTCGGCGGGCGCGGTGACCTGCTCGAAGCGGCCGGGCCCTGGGCCGACCGGGTCACCACGCTCTCCGCGGTGACCGACGTCCGGACCCCCGGCGCGCTCCTGGTCCGTCCCGACGGCTACACGGTGTGGAGCGCGGCCGGCGTCCCGGACGACGCGCGGGCCCTGACGGCGGCGCTGCGCGCCTGGTTCGGCGCACCGCTCCAGCGGTGAGCCGCGGGCACCGGTGGTGAACCGGAGAACGCGAAGGGCCCGCCCGGCACGTGAGGTGCCGGGCGGGCCCGCCGTCGTACCGCTGGTCCTACGGAAGCCGGATGGACTGTCCGTGGTTGAAGCGGTTCGCCGGGTCGTACGTGGCCTTGATCCGCTGCAGGCGCGGGTAGTTGGAACCGTAGTACAGCGTGTACCAGGGCACTCCCGACGTGTTGTGGGCCGGGTCGTTCAGGTCGATGTCGCAGTAGTTGATGTAGCAACCGTCGGTGACGTCGTCCAGCACGGGGACGCCGCCGGTCGCGGCGTAGGTCTCCTCGTACAGATCGCGCAGCCAGGAGATGTTGACCGCGTCGTCGGCCGCGGACGGCCAGTAGCTCTGGAAGAGCAGCTTGAAGACCGAGTCCCGGTGCACGGTGGCCGTGGCGTCGGGGCTGACGGTGTTCACGTTGCCGCCGTAGGAGCTGAGCAGCACCATCGCGCCCGGGTTGTCCAGGTCGGTGCGGTTGAGGTGCTTCCAGAAGGCGCGGATCTGCGCGTCGGTCACGTTCTTCTTGTGGAAGGCCGACTTGTAGTCGCCGCGCAGCGTCGGGTCCACCAGGGTGCTGTTGGTGGTGCCCAGGTAGCGGGTGGCCTGCAGCCACCCCATGCGCTGCGGGGTGAAGTACTCCGGCATCGGGCCGTGCTCGCCCATGGCCTTGGTGACCGGACCGTGCGGGATGTCGACGCCTTCGGTGACCGCCGCGAGGAAGTCCTCCAGGAGCTGCTCCGCGTTCGGCACGGTGGCGTCCATCTGGGTGAGCAGGCCTATCTCACCGTTGGACTTGTGGTTGAGCTTCAGGAAGCTCATCAGGCTTCCGTACGGTCCGCCGGGCGCCCCGTTGGCGACGTGCCAGGCGCCGAAGTTGCGGGTGAGGCGGGTGAAGGCGGCCTCGGTGACCTGGTCCCACTTCCAGGAAATGGCGGAGATGAAGACCTCGGCCGGCGGCTTGACGAGCGACTGCGCCGGCGTCGTGCCCGTGGCCTTCGGCGACCGGAACCAGTAGCGGGTGATGACGCCGTAGTTGCCGCCGCCCGCTCCCGTGTGCGCCCACCACAGGTCGCGGTGGGGGTCGTTCGCCTCGCGGGTCGCCACGACGGTGCGGGCGGTGCCCGCCGCGTCCACGGTGACGACCTCGACCGCGTAGAGGTGGTCGACGATCAGGCCGTGCTCGCGGGCGAGCATGCCCCAACCGCCGCCGCTGACGTGGCCGCCGGCGCCCACGGAGTAGCACATGCCGCCGGGGACGGTCACGCCCCAGACCTTGAACAGCCGCTCGTAGACGTCCAGCAGGGTGGCGCCCGCCTCCACGGCGAAGGCCTTGAACTTGTCGTCCCAGTACACGGAGGTCATCTCGGACATGTCGAGGACGATCTGCGTGTCCGCGTTGAAGACGAAGTCCTCGTAACAGTGGCCGCCACTGCGCACGGTGAGCTTCTTCTTGGCCTTCGCGGCCTCCTGGACGACCGCGAGGACCTGGGCGGTGGAGTCCACCACCCGCACGCTCTCGGGGCGGCCGACCCAGCGCTGGTTCATGCCGCGCACGAGGTCCTGGTAGCGCGGGTCGGTCGCGGCGACCTTCGCCGCGGGGAATTCCGCGGCCGGTCCGGCCGCGGGGCCCGTCGCGGACTCGGTGGCCCGTGCCGTGAGGGCGCCGCCCGCGGTGATCGCCGCGCTCGCGCCGACGACCGCCGCCGCGTTGCCCAGCAGCCGCCTGCGGCTCCACTGACCGTTGGATACGTCTGTCATTGCTGTTGGCAAACCTTTCGTGGAATGTGCGTGGTCCCGTGGCGCCCTGAGGTGTCAGGAGGCCTTTTCGATCCGCTCGATCCGCTCGGACAGGCGGGGCAGGAGGCGCAGCGCGTTGGTCCGGCCGATGGCCGCGCGCTCCTCGTCGGACCACCCCGGGAAGGCGTGGAAGCCCTCGGTGTTCTCCGTGGTGTGGGCGGCGGGCATGAAGGGGAAGTCGCTGCCGAACAGGATGTTCCCGGTGCCCGCGAGCTTGGTGAGCGCCGGAAGCGCGTACTCGGTGGCGGACATCGCGATGTCGTAGTGCAGGCGGCCGAGCGAACCGATGAGGTCCTCGGGCGCGCGCTCCTCGAGGTACGCGCCGATGGTCGGTCCGTACGTCATCCGCTGGGCCAGGAACGGCAGGGTGCCGCCCGCGTGGGACAGGATCAGCCGCAGATCGGGCAGCCGGTCGAGGGTTCGGTTGAACAGCAGGCTGGCGACCGTGCGGGTGGTCTCGAAGGTGAACTCGTAGAGCGACGGCGGCAGATCGAAGGTGGCGAGGTCCTTCGACGGCGGGGTCATCGGGTGCACGTGGACCGGCAGGCCGCGCTCGGCCAGCTCGGCGAGGAGCGGCTCGAACTCGGGGTCGCCGAGGTAGCGGCCCTCGTAGCTGGTGAGCAGTCCGACACCGTCCAGTCCCAGCTCGTCGACGGCGTAGGCCAGTTCCTCGCGCGCCGCGGCCACGTCGGGCAGCGGCAGGACCGCGAAGGCGCCGAAGCGGCCGGGGTGCCGGCGGATCAGCTCGGCGAAGTACTCGTTGACCTGGCGGGCGAGCTTGCGGCTCGCGTCGCCCTCGAGGAAGGTCACGCCCGGAGCGGTGATGGACAGGACGGCCGCGTCGATGCCGTGCCGGTCCATCACCTCCAGGCTCTCCTCGGGCGTCCAGGTCGGGTAGTCCACGCCGGGGATGGCCGTCTTGTCGCCGAGTGCCTCGGCGTAGACGGGCGGAATCGCGTGGTGGTGAACGTCGATCAGTCCGTGGGGTCCGGGTCCGGGCATGGGGGCTCCAGCGTCAATAGTTCGTGAAGGGGATGCTGCCTTCGGTGAAGGCGTTCACATGAAATTTACGAAAGGTATTCGTCGCCGTACTGCGCGGCGACCCTGAGTGCCCGCTCGACGTCCAGCTCGTATTGGCTGGCCGGCGGCATCGGCGCATTGTCGTCAGCCGATACACCGGCACCGAGAAAGAATCCGTCCTTGCCGCCGGGCATGAACATAATGAGAAGTTTCGACGGCTCGTCACTGACGTTCTTGAACGAATGGACACTGCCGCGGGGCACGTGGATGAAAGAGCCGGACTTCAGCTTCAGCTGCTCGGTTCCGTCGAACATGTCCACCTTTCCCTCGAGGACGTAGAACGCCTCCTCCTCGTGGTGGTGGATGTGTGGCGGCGGGCCACCACCCGGTGGGACCAGCGCTTCCATCATGAAGAAGTGCTTTCCGGTGTTGTGCTCGCCCGATTTGATCGTGTACTTGTCGCCGAATGCCCAGCGGCTCGGGCCCTCGCCCGGGGGTACGTGCACGATCTTGCGCGACCACTGTTCTTCGAAACTCAAGGCGCCGCTCCGTCCTCTGCTTTTGGCGGGACACCCCGTCCTGTCCCGGAATGGCCCAGCAGAGTGTCCGACGGCCGGCAGGGCGGGACAACCGCGAACCGGACAGTAAGTCATGTCCAAAGGGATATTCGCCGCCATCTGACATAGTCCCGCGGTCGGCTTTGAACCCCTCCTGCGGCTTCGGACAGAGTCGGCGGCGGCCGCTTTCCTGAACCCGATCGGAGGCGGCATCACTTCACCCCAGGAGGTACCAGGTGAACGGTGTCCACGCATTCCTCCGCTCCTTGCCCGCCGTGCAGCAGCCGGACTGGGCAGGACACGCGGAGCTCGGGCGGGTGCAGGAGGAGCTGGCTTCCCTGCCCCCGCTCGTCGACGCCGACGACGTCGACGGACTGCGCGCCCTGCTCGCCGAGGCCGCGGAGGGCCGCATCCAGATCATCCAGTCCGGCGACTGTGCCGAGGACTGGGCGGACTCCTCCGCCGACAGCGTGGCCCGCAAGGCCGGCCTGCTGGAAGTACTGGCCGGCACCATGAAGATGATCTCGCACAAGCCCGTGATCCGGGTGGGCCGGATAGCGGGCCAGTACGGCAAGCCGCGCTCCAACCCGACCGAGATCGTCGGAGGCGTCGAACTCCCCGTCTACCGGGGTCACATGGTCAACGCCCCCGAGCCCGACCCGGAGCTGCGCAAGCCCGACCCCACCCGCATGCTGACGGGCTACGAAGCGGCGCGCGGGGTCATCGAAGGCCTCGGCTGGCACCGGGACGAGCGGAGCCCGCGCCCCGACACCACCGTGTGGACCAGCCACGAGGCGCTGCTGCTCGACTACGAACTGCCCATGATGCGGACGCAGGCCGACGGCCGGGTCCTGCTCGCCTCGACCCACTGGCCGTGGATCGGCGAGCGCACGCGGCAGGTCGAAGGCGCGCACGTCGCGCTGCTGGCCTCGGTGTCGAACCCGGTGGCCTGCAAGGTCGGACCCGGTATGACCCCCGACGAACTGCTCGCCCTGTGCCTCAAGCTCGACCCGGACAAGGCGCCCGGCCGCCTGACCCTGATCGCGCGCATGGGCGCCGACACGGTCGGCGAGAAGCTTCCCCCGCTGGTCGCGGCGGTCCGCGAGGCGGGCCACCCGGTCATCTGGCTGACCGACCCGATGCACGGGAACACCGTCAGCGGTCCCGAGGGCCTCAAGACGCGCCTCGTGAAGACCGTGGTGCGCGAGGTCCTGGAGTTCCACCGCGCCGTCACCGAAGCGGGCGGCGTCGCCGGCGGCATCCACCTGGAGACCACGCCCGAGGCGGTCACCGAGTGCGTGGCCGACCAGGACCGGCTGCACGAGGTCGGCAACAAGTACACGAGCTTCTGCGACCCGCGCCTCAACCCGCGGCAGGCCGTCGCGGTGGCCGCCGCCTGGCTCGGCTGAACGGGACGGGGGCAGTGATGTACGGAGAGGGAACGATGGACAGCGGAATCGCCCTGGTCACCGGTGCGGCCGGAGGAATCGGTGAGGAGGTCGTGCGCACCCTGGCGGAGCGCGGCCTGACCGTCGCCGCCGTGGACCGGCACGCCGAGGTGCTCGGAGAGACCGTCGCCAAGCTGCGTGCCGAGGGGCTGAGCGTCCAGGCGTTCGCCTGTGACGTGACCGTCTCGGCTCAGGTCGACAGCCTGGTCGACACCGTCGAACGGGTCCTGGGCCCGGTGCAGTACCTGGTCAACGCCGCCGGCGTGCTGCGCGTCGGCCAGGCGGTGTCCCTGTCCGACGACGACTGGGCGGCCACCTTCGCGGTCAACGCCACCGGTGTCTTCTTCGTCTCGCGCGCCGTGGTCGCCCGCATGGTGGATCGCCGCTCGGGAGCGGTGGTCACCGTCGCCTCGAACGCCGCCGGCACCCCCCGCACCGGGATGGCCGCGTACGCGGCGTCCAAGGCGGCGACGGCCATGTTCACCAAGTGCCTGGGCCTCGAAGTGGCCAGGTACGGAATCCGGTGCAACGTCGTGGCACCCGGCTCCACCGCCACCCCGATGCTGACCTCCCTCTGGACGGACGGCGGCGCGGACGGCAGCGGTGAGCGGGGCTCGATCGACGGCATCGCGGACGAGTTCCGGGTGGGCATCCCCCTCGGCAAGCTGGCCCGCCCCCGCGATGTGGCCCAGGCGGTGGCGTTCCTGCTCTCCGACCACGCCTCGCACATCACCCTGCACGACCTGACCGTCGACGGCGGCGCCGCCCTCGGCGTCTGAACCGCCACCCAGCCCACACCCGAGCGAGAGGAAGGCCGACCATGGCGGGAATTCCGCCGATCGACCCGTACCCCATGCCCTCCGAGGGCGACCTCCCCGTCAACACCGCCGACTGGACGGTCGAGCCCGACCGGGCGGTGCTGCTGATCCACGACATGCAGCGCTACTTCCTGCGCCCGTTCCCGGAGGGCGAGTCCCCCGTCGGCGACCTGGTGCGCAACGCGACGCTGCTGCGCGAACAGTGCGCCGCCCTCGGCATCCCGGTCGCGTACACCGCGCAGCCCGGCGGCATGTCCGAGCAGGAGCGCGGTCTCCTCAAGGACTTCTGGGGCCCCGGCATGAAGGTCTCCCCCGAGGACCGACGCGTGGTCGACCCCATCGAACCGGGCCCCTCCGACTGGGTGTTCACCAAGTGGCGCTACAGCGCCTTCTTCAAGTCGGAGCTGCTGGAGCGCATGCGCTTCCAGGGCCGCGACCAGCTCGTCGTCTGCGGTGTGTACGCCCACGTGGGCGTCATGGCGACGGTCGTGGAGGCCTTCACCCACGACATCCAGTCCTTCCTCGTCGCGGACGCCGTGGCCGACTTCTCCGAGGCGCAGCACCGGCTCGCCCTGGACTACGTCGCCCAGCGCGCGGGGGTCGTCAAGACCACGAAGGCCGTGCTCGCCGAGCTCACCACGACGGGCGGTGCCCGGTGATCCCCGACCTGCTGAACCGGGTGCTCACCGGCCAGGCGCCGGCGTACGCCCTGCTGTACCGCCCCGAGACGACCGGCCAGGAACTCCTGGAGGTGCTGCTCGGCGAGGTGTCGAGCGTGGAGACACTCGCCGAGGTCCCCGTACCGCAGGGCCCCGTCACGGGCCCGCGGCACGAGACGCTGGCCGTCGTCCCCTACCGGCAGATCACCGAGCGGGGGTTCGCCGGCACCGACGACGGCGAACCGCTGATCACCATGGCGGTCGGCGAGCAAGGGGTCCTCCCGCTGGCCGATGCGCTGCGCAGGCTCCCCGACGAGCCGGTCACCCTCACCGGCGGTCACTTCGACGTGGACGACGACGCGTACGCCGCGATCGTCCGCGAGGTCATCGAGCGCGAGATCGGCAACGGCGAGGGAGCGAACTTCGTCATCAAGCGCTCGTTCGTCGCGGAGATCACCCACTACTCCCCGACCAGCGCGCTCTCCTTCTTCCGCAGGCTGCTGGAGCGGGAGTCGGGCGCGTACTGGACCTTCCTCGTCCACACCGGGGACCGCACCTTCGTCGGCGCCAGCCCCGAGCGGCACGTCAGCCTGCACGACGGCACCGCCGTGATGAACCCGATCAGCGGCACCTACCGCTACCCGTCCGCGGGCCCCGACCTGCCCGGCGTGATGGCGTTCCTCGCCGACCGCAAGGAGGCCGACGAGCTGTACATGGTCGTGGACGAGGAACTCAAGATGATGGCCCGGATCTGCGAGGGAGGCGGCCGCGTCGTCGGCCCGTACCTCAAGGAGATGGCCCGCCTCGCCCACACCGAGTACTTCATCGAGGGGCAGACCTCCCGCGACGTGCGGGAGATCCTGCGCGAGACGATGTTCGCCCCCACCGTCACGGGCAGCCCGCTGGAGAGCGCCTGCAAGGTGATCAAGCGGTACGAGCCGGAGGGCCGCGGCTACTACAGCGGGGTCATGGCCCTCATCGGCCGGGACGCCGACGGCGGCCGCACGATGGACTCCGCGATCCTCATCCGCACCGCCGACATCGCGGCCGACGGCCGGGTGCGCATCGGCGTCGGCGCGACGCTCGTACGGCACTCCGATCCGCTGAGCGAGGTCGCCGAGACCCGGGTGAAGGCGGCCGGACTGCTGTCCGCGCTCGAAGCGGGCGGCGCGAGCCGATTCGCCCGGCACGCCGACGTCCGCGAGGCCCTGGAGGAACGCAACGAGGGCATCGCCGGATTCTGGCTGCGCAAGACCGCCGAGCGGTCCCGGCCGGTTCCGGAGCTGGCCGGCCGCAGCGTGCTCATCATCGACGCCGAGGACACCTTCACCTCGATGATCGGCCACCAGCTGGCCTCCATGGGGCTGAAGGTGACGGTCAGCCGCTTCGACGCACCGTACGACACCGACGCCCACGACCTGGTCGTCATGGGCCCGGGTCCCGGCGACCCGGGCGAGACCGCGCACCCCAAGATCGCCCATCTCCGGGCGACGGTCTCCCGGCTGCTCGACGAGCGGCGGCCGTTCCTCGCGGTCTGCCTGAGCCACCAGGTCCTGTCCACCCTGCTGGGCCTCGACCTGGTCCGCAGGACCGTGCCCAACCAGGGGGTCCAGCGGGAGATCGACCTCTTCGGCACGCCGGAGCGGGTCGGCTTCTACAACACGTTCGCGGCGCGGCTGTCCGAGGACAAGTTCGAGCACCCGGAGGCCGGCATCGTCGAGGTCAGCCGCGACACCGAGACCGGTGAGGTGCACGCCCTGCGCGGGCAGGGCTTCGCCTCGATGCAGTTCCACGCCGAGTCGGTGCTCACCGAGGACGGCGTACGGATCACCCGTGACCTGCTGATCGGGGTGGTGCGCTCGTGCGAGCGGTAATCGTCTGGTGGGACCTGAAGGACTCCGTGCAGACCATCGACTCGCTGCGCGGGTTCCTGCGCGACGAAGCGGTCGACCGGTTCAGCCAACTGGCCGGTCTGCGCCTGAAGTTCTGGATATCCGACCGGGAGACGGACCGCTGGGGCGCGGTCCTGCTGTGGGAGTCCGCCGAGTCGGCCGCGCTCGCCGCGGCCCTGCCCAACAGGGCCGCGGAACTCATCGGCTACCCGCCCACCGAGCGGTCCTTCTTCGACGTCGAAGCCACCGCCGAGGGTGTCTTCTCGCTCGACCGGCTCGCCGGCCGCGGCCTGGCCCTGGAGAACTGAGCGGTGCCCGGAACGGGGGAGGGCGCGGACGGGGCGGTCCGTCCGCGCGGAGGAGACGGTGCGGCGGCGGCCCCGGCCGGCGCCCCCACCCGGGTGATGGTCCTCAACGGCCCGAACCTGGGCCGGCTCGGCCTGCGCGAACCCGAGGTGTACGGCACGGCGACCCACGGGGAACTGGCCGCGCTGTGCCGGGCGACCGGCACGGCCGCGGGCCTGGACGTCGACGTCCGCCAGAGCGACAGCGAGGCCGAGCTCATCGGCTGGCTCCACGAAGCAGCCGCCGGGGGTCTCCCGGTGGTCCTCAACCCGGCCGCCCTCACGCACTACTCGTACGCCGTGCGGGACGCCGTGGCCATGGCCACGGCGCCGGTCATCGAGGTGCACCTGTCCAATCCCGGGGCCCGCGAGTCCTTCCGCCACGTCTCGGTGGTCACCCCGGTGGTCACCGCGACCATCGCGGGACTGGGTTTCGGCTCGTACCGGCACGCGCTGCTCGCCATCGCCGAGCTGACCCGCTGAACCCCGGCCCGGCCCGGCCCAGTTCGGCCCGGCCCAGCCCGGCCCACCCACCCCAGCCCACTCAGCCCCACCCCACCCCACGCCTAGGCCCACACCCACGCCTAGGCCCACACCCACGCCCACGCCTACGCCCACGCCCACGCCCACGCCCACGCCTACGCAAACCACAAGGAGCCCTGACCGTCCGGTGAATACCCAGGCGAGCACCAGCAACCCCGCCTTCGAGTGGACCGCACTCGACCAGCGGTCCGTCGACGTCGCGCGAGCCCTCGCGGTCGACGCAGTCGAGAGGGCCGGGCACGGCCACCCGGGCACGGCCATGAGCCTGGCCCCGGCGGCGTACCTCCTCTTCCAGCGGCTGCTGCGCCACGACCCGGCGGCCCCCCGCTGGACCGGCCGTGACCGCTTCGTCCTGTCCTGCGGACACTCCAGCCTCACCCTCTACACCCAGCTCTACCTCTCCGGCTACGGCCTGGAACTCGACGACCTCAAGGCCCTGCGCACCGAGGACAGCCTCACCCCCGCCCACCCCGAGTACGGGCACACCCCCGGCGTGGAGACCACCACCGGCCCCCTCGGCCAGGGCCTCGGCAACGCCGTCGGCATGGCCATGGCCGCCCGCCGCGAACGCGGACTCTTCGACCCGGACGCCGCCCCCGGCACCTCCCCGTTCGACCACACCGTCTGGGTGTTCGCCTCCGACGGGGACCTCGAGGAGGGCATCAGCCACGAGGTCGGCTCGCTCGCCGGACACCAGAAGCTGGGCAACCTGGTCGTCCTCTGGGACGACAACCGGATCTCGATCGAGGACGACACCTCCATCGCCGTGTCGGAGGACGTCCTCGCCCGCTACGCCGCCTACGGCTGGCACGTCCAGCAGGTCGACTGGACCCGGACCGGCTCCTACGAGGAGGACGTCGAGGCCCTGCACGCGGCGCTGTCCGCCGCCCGGGAGGAGACCGGCCGTCCCTCGATCGTCGCGCTGCGCACGATCATCGGCTGGCCCGCCCCCACCAAGCAGAACACCGGCAAGATCCACGGATCCGCGCTGGGCGCCGACGAGGCGGCCGCGGCCAAGGCCGCCATGGGTCTGGACCCGGAGGCCTCCTTCCAGGTCCCCGCCGAGGTGCTCGCCCACGCCCGCCAGGTCGGCGACCGCGGCCGGGAGGCCCGCGCGGAGTGGGACAAGCGGTACCGGGACTGGCGCGCCGCCCGGCCCGAGCACGCGGCCCTCTTCGACCGGGTCGACGCCAAACGGCTGCCCGAGGGCTGGAGCGGCGCGCTGCCGGAGTTCCCCGCGGGCGGCGAGATGGCCACCCGCAAGGCCTCCGGCGAGGTGCTGTCCGCGCTGGCCGGCGTACTTCCCGAACTGTGGGGCGGCTCCGCGGACCTCGCCGAGAGCAACAACACCACCATGAAGGGCGAACCCTCCTTCATCCCCTCGGAGTTCGCTACCCGGGCCTTCCCCGGTCACCCCTACGGCCGCACGCTCCACTTCGGCATCCGCGAGCACGGCATGGGCGCCGTCCTCAACGGCATCGCCCTGCACGGCGGCACCCGCCCCTACGGCGGCACCTTCCTCGTCTTCTCCGACTACATGCGCCCCGCCGTCCGCCTCGCCGCCATGATGAAGCTGCCCGTCACCTACGTCTGGACCCACGACTCCATCGGACTCGGCGAGGACGGCCCGACCCACCAGCCGGTCGAGCACCTGTGGTCGCTGCGCCTGATCCCCGGCCTCGACGTGGTCCGGCCCGCCGACGCCAACGAGACCGCCGCCGCCTGGCGGGCGATCCTGGAGCGGGACGACCGGCCCGCCGGACTCTGCCTGACGCGTCAGAACGTCCCCGTCCTGCCCGACCCCGGCGCCGGGGCCGTGGCCCGGGGCGGCTACGTGCGCGCCGAAGCGGAGGGCGCAGAGCCCGAGGCGGTCGTGCTGGCCACCGGCAGCGAGGTCCACATCGCGCTCGCGGCACGCGAACTCCTGCAGCAGGGCGGCATCGCGACCCGGGTCGTCTCACTGCCCTGCCTGGAGTGGTTCGCGGAGCAGCCCCAGGAGTACCGCGACTCCGTCCTCCCGCCGCGGCTGCGCGCCAGGGTCTCGGTGGAGGCGGGATCCACCCTCGGCTGGCGCACCCTGATCGGCGAGGCGGGCGAGGCCGTCGGCGTGGACACCTTCGGCGCCTGTGCCCCGTACCCCTCCCTGTACGAAAAGCACGGCCTCACCCCGGAGCGGGTCGCGGACGCCGTCCGCACGAGCATCGCGCGCGCCGCCGAGCGGCACGCGGCGCCCGCGTCCCAGGGGCCGTCGACGAAGGAAGCAAGCCGATGACCACGGGAACCCTGGCCGGTACGGGCCGCGCGGCCCGGATCCCGGGCTCGAAGAGCATCACCAACCGCGCGCTGCTCCTCGCGGCGGCGGCGGACGGCACCAGCTGCCTGCGCGCCCCCCTGGTCAGCGACGACACCACTGCCTTCCGGACCGCCCTGACGGGTCTCGGCGTCACGGTGACGGCGACCCCCCAGGACGAGTTCTGGGAGGTCGGCGGGCTCGCCGGAGCACCGGCACGCGGCGGCCGCGTCTGGTGCGCCGACGCCGGGACCGCGGCCCGCTTCCTGCCGCCCTTCGCCGCGGCCGGCCACGGCTCGTACGTGTTCGACGGCTCGCAGCAGCTGAGGGCCCGCCCGCTCCGCCCGCTCGCCGACGCCCTCGGCCGGCTCGGCGCGAGGGTGCGGACCGAGGACGGGGGCACCCTGCCGCTGCTGATCGAGGCCGACGCGCTCGACGGCGGCGAACTCGCCGTCGACGGCGGGCTGAGCAGCCAGTTCCTGAGCGGCCTGCTCATGGCCGCACCCCTGCTGCGCTCCCCGCTGACGGTGACGGTCGGCGATCTCGTCAGCCGCCCGTACATCGACATGACCCTCGCCCTGATGCGCCGCTTCGGCGCGCGGGTCACCGAGGCCGCGCCGGGAGTGTTCGAGATCGGCACCGGCGGATACCGCGCCTGCGACCTCGTGATCGAACCCGACGCCTCCACCGCCTCCTACGTCTTCGCGGCCGCGGCCGTCACCGGACGCTCGGTCACCGTGCCCGGCCTCGGGCGGGGCAGCCTCCAGGGTGACCTCGGCTTCGTCGACGTCCTGCGCACGGCCGGAGCCGAGGTGGAGGTCGGCGATCACGCGACGACGGTCACCGGCACCGGCCGGCTGCGCGGCGGGTTCGAGGTGGACATGGGCGCGATCTCGGACACGTTCATGACGCTGGCCGCGATCGCCCCGCTCGCGGACGCCCCCGTCACCATCCGCGGCATCGGGCACGCCCGGCTCAAGGAGTCGGACCGGATCGCGGCGGTCGCCCTGAACCTCTCCGCGTGCGGAGTGCGGACCGAGACCGGCCGCGACTGGATCACCGTGCACCCGGGCGAGGTCCGCCCCGCCCGGATCGCCTGCCACCGCGACCACCGGATCGCCATGGCGTTCTCCGTGCTCGGACTGCGCGCACAGGGACTCCACTTCGACGATCCGGCCTGCGTGGGCAAGACCTTCCCCGGCTTCCACGCCGAACTGGCCCGGCTGTTCCCGAAGGACCGGCCGTTCCCGAAGACAGAAGGAGAACGAGGATGACGGACGTACTCGTCGCCGGCGGCGGCATCGGCGGACTGGCGACGGCGCTGAGCCTGGCGGCCCGCGGCCACCGGGTGACCGTGCTGGAGCGTCGGCCCGGATTCGCCGAGCTCGGCGCGGGCATCCAGCTGGGTCCCAACGCCTTCCACGCCCTCGACCGGCTCGGTGTGGGCCAGGCCGTGCGCGACCGGGCCGTCTTCATCGACGAGCTGCGCTTCATGGACGCCACCACGGGGGAGCGCGTCGCGCGGATGCCCCTGACGGGCGACTACCGGGAGCGGTTCGGCAACCCGTACGCGGTCGTCCACCGCGGCGACCTCTACCAGCCGCTGCTGGACGCCTGCCACGCGGCCGACGGGGTCACCCTGCGGGCCGGGCACGCGGTCATCAGGTACGAGCAGACGGCCGACGCCGCCACCGCGGTCACCGACACCGGGCAGCGGTTCACCGGCGACGTACTGATCGGAGCCGACGGCATACGGTCGGCCGTGCGCCGCCAGATGATCGGCGACGGGGACCCGCGGGTCTCGGGCCACACGATCTACCGGTCGGTCATCCCCATGGAGAAGGTGCCCGAGGAGCTGCGCTGGAACAGCGTGACCCTGTGGGCCGGACCCAAGTGGCACTTCGTGCACTACGCGATCGGCGGCGGGGAGTTCCTCAACCTGGCCGCAACCCGCGACAACGGCGCGCGCGAAGCGCTCGTCGGGCTGCCGGTGGACCGGGACCACGTACTGGGCGAGTTCCCGGAGCTGGGCGACGCGGCCCGGCGGCTGCTGGAGCTCGGTGAGGAGTGGAAGACGTGGGTGCTGTGCGACCGGGACCCGGTCGCGGGCTGGACCGACGGCCGGGTGGCGCTCATGGGCGACGCCGCGCACCCGATGCTCCAGTACGCGGCCCAGGGCGCGTGCATGGCGCTGGAGGACGCGGTCGTGCTCGGCGAGGTGCTGGACCGCGACGGCGGGGACCCCGTCCGGCGGCTGGAGCGGTACAACGAGCAGCGGCAGGGCCGCACGGCGAAGACCCAGCTGGTGGCACGGGAGATGGGCACGCAGCTCTACCACCCCGCCGGCGAGGAGGCGGCGGCCCGCAACCGGATGCTCGCCGCGTACAGCGCGGACGACCTGTACGACACGGTGGCGTGGCTCCACGGGTCCCGTGACTTCACGGCCGGGCCTGCGGGATCCGCCGAACTCGTCGAGGGAGGCGTCCGTTGAGCAGGCTGCGCTGGCTGACTGCCGGGGAATCGCACGGACCGGCGCTGGTGGCGACGCTGGAGGGACTTCCCGCCGGTGTTCCGGTCACCACCGCCCTGGTGGCCGAGCACCTGGCCCGGCGCCGGCTCGGCTACGGGCGCGGTGCGCGGATGAAGTTCGAGCAGGACGAGGTCACGTTCCTCGGCGGGGTCCGGCACGGGTTGTCGCTGGGCTCTCCGGTGGCGGTGATGGTCGGCAACAGCGAGTGGCCGAAGTGGCGGACGGTGATGTCGGCCGACCCGGTGGATCCGTCGTCGCTGAAGGAGACGGGACGGGGCGCGCCGCTGACGCGCCCGCGTCCGGGGCACGCGGATCTGGCGGGGATGCAGAAGTACGGGTTCGACGGGGCCCGGCCGGTTCTGGAGCGTGCCAGTGCGCGGGAGACGGCGGCGCGGGTCGCGCTGGGGGCGGTCGCCCGGTCCTTCCTGAAGGAGGCAGCCGGCATCGAGATCGTCTCGCACGTGGTGGAACTGGCGGGGGCCAGGGCCCCGTACGGCGTGTACCCGACCCCGGCCGACGTGGAGGAGCTCGACGCGGACCCGGTGAGGTGCCTGGACGCGGACGCGGGCAAGGCGATGGTCGCGGAGATCGACCGGGCCCACAGGGACGGTGACACCCTGGGCGGCGTGGTCGAGGTCCTGGCGTACGGCGTACCCGTCGGGCTCGGCTCGCACGTCCACTGGGACCGGCGCCTGGACGCGCGTCTGGCGGCCGCGTTGATGGGCATCCAGGCGATCAAGGGCGTCGAGGTCGGCGACGGCTTCGCGCTCGCCCGGGTGCCCGGTTCGCAGGCCCACGACGAGATCATCCCCACCTCGGAGGGCCTCAAGCGCACGTCGGGCCGCTCCGGCGGCACCGAGGGTGGGCTGACCACCGGCGAACCGCTGCGCGTGCGGGCCGCGATGAAGCCCATCGCGACGGTGCCGCGGGCCCTCGCGACGGTCGACGTGGCGACCGGCGAGGCGACGGTGGCGCACCACCAGCGTTCCGACGTGTGTGCCGTGCCGGCGGCGGGCATCGTCGCGGAGGCCATGGTCGCCCTGGTGCTGGCCGACGCTGTCGTCGAGAAGTTCGGCGGGGACTCGGTCCCCGAAACCCGCCGCAACGTGCGGTCGTACCTGGGTAACCTGCGGTACACATGACCCTCCCCGCCCGCACCCGGGCCATCCCCCTACACCCCTTGCGCCGCACGGGGTGTGGGGTCCCGCCACCACCCCCGGCCACAGGCAGGTGGCCGGCGCACCTCCCCCGCGCGGGGGTCCCCGGGCGACGGTAGGACTGCATTCGAAGCAGCCTAGGGGGGCCTGTGGTGACCACCGTCATGAACACCATCGTCCGAAGGGAACTGTCCGTCGTGGGTGCGCGGGAGGGCCGCACCACCGCGGTCCAGATCCGACGCGACCCGATCCGCGAGATCACCGAGGACCTGTGTGCCACGGTCTTCGCCTCGCTCCGCCGCAAGGACCAGCGGGAGAAGGCCCAGGGGTACGTACGGGGCCTGCTCGCCACCTCAGGACGCAAGTCCATCCGCAGCATCGCGGCCCACGTCGAGGGGGACGCCGCCGAACAGAGCCTGCACCACTTCATCTTCAGCTCCACCTGGGACTGGCAGCCCCTGCGCACCGCGCTCTCGGGCTACCTGGAGAGGACCACCCCGCTCACCGCGTGGGTCGCCCAGCCGATGGCGATCCCCAAGGGCGGCGAGCACTCGGTCGGCGTCGGCCACCACTTCGACCCGCACCAGGGCCAGATGTTCCGCGGGCAGCAGGCGTTCGGCACCTGGTTCACCTCGCCCGAGGTGGCGACGCCGGTCGGCTGGCGGCTGTTCGTTCCGGACGGCGAGAGCAACGCCGAGCTCGCCGCGAACTCGGCGCGCCGCACCACCACCGGCCCCGGACCCGCACACCACACCTCGTACGAGGAGTGCGCGGCCAGCGGTGTCATCGAGACCGTCAAGGCCGCCGCGATGCCTTCCCACCCGGTCGTCCTCGACGTCCGGAACATCGGGACGCGCCTGACGATGAACCGTTTCGCCGAGGCCCGGATCCCCGTCGTGGCCCGGATCAGCCCGATCAGCCGACTGCTCGTCACCGACCCGGCGCTGCCCGGCTACGGCGCCGGCCCGCTGAACGCCGAGGACATCCTCCAGTCCCTCAAGGGGCTGCGCACGCCCGTCGAGTGGGTCGACCCGGTCAACCCGGCGGTGCGCCGCACCACCCTCGCCGTCGCCGTCGGCGTGATGATGCCCGACCCGTCGGCGGCCCGGCGCCGCCAGCTCGTGCTGGTCGGCGAGTGGACCGACCCGCACCGGCTGCCGGCCCAGCTGTGGATCACCGACCTGACCCGGATGTCCGTGGTCCGCCTGCTGCGGCTGACCAAGCAGGCCCCGCGGGTGGCGCTCACCTCCCAGCGCAGCGGTCAGGAACTGGGACTGCGCGACTACGCCGGACGTTCCCTGCACGGCTGGCACCGGCACGTCACCCTGGCCTCCATCGCCCACGCCGCCCACAGCCTCGCCGCGGCGCGACGGCAGTAACCTCCCCCCACCCCGCTCGTCACCCCAGGCGAGGGGCCGCCCCGGACCCGGACCCCGACTCGGTGCGCCGTTCGTGCAGCACATCGCGGGCCTTGCGCAGCCGCAGCGCCATCTGGATCTCCAGGGCCCGGTCCGGCCTCTGCCACTCGGGACCGAGCAGGTCCGTGATGCGCGCCAGACGGCGCGAGACGGTGTTGGCGTGCACGTGCAGCGCTTCGGCCGCGCGGGTGGGGCTGCCCCCCGACTCGAAGTACGAGTCGAGGGTGCGCGTCAGCTCCGTGAAGCGGGTCCCGTCGTAGTCCAGGACCGGGCCGATCGTCGACCCGATGAAGGCCTCGACGTCATGGTCGGTGGACAACAGCAGTCCCAGGAAGCCGAGTTCGCTCAGCGAGGCCGTGCCGCCGGCGCCGTCGAGCGCCGTCAGGGCGTCCAGGCAGCGCACGGCCTCCGCGTACACCTGGGCCACCTCGCGCGCGCTGCGCGAGGGCCCGGCGGCCCCGGTGGACACCGGGTGCCCGAGCATCGGTGACAGCTCGGCCGAGACCTGGCGGGCCGCGGCCGAGGCGTCGGAGCCGGGCAGGACGAGCACGATGCACCCGCGGCGCACGCCCTTGAGTCCGTTCATCCGATGGGCGTACGAGGACGCCCAGGCCACGGCCCTGCCCAACTCCCCGCCCTCCGGACGGGCCACCACCACCACGTGAGGGCGGTCCAGCTCGATCCCCAGGCGCCGTACGCGCTCCAGCAGGTGCCGGTCCGAGCGGGTCGGCCGGTCCAGCAGCTCCTGGAGCAGCTCCTCGTGGACCGGGCCCTCGGCGGCGGCGGTGCCGCGCTGGATCAGGATCAGCGAGGCCACGGTCTGGGCGGCCATCCGCAGGAGCCGTACGTCCTCGACCGTCAGGGGCGCCGAGGCGTGCAGCACCAGCACGCCGAGCTCTTCGGCGCCGGCCAGTACCGGGACCAGCCACACGTCGCCCGGCAGTTCCACGGGCCGCAGCCCGTGGGCCGCCAGGGCCGCCCTCGCGACGGCCTCCTCGTCGAGGTCCGCCGGCAGCTCACCGGTGGAGACCAGCAGCCGCCCACCGGGATCCCGGACCTGGACGACCCCGTCCAGCGCGTCCGCGGTCGCCCGCGCCAGGGCCGACAGGCTCGCACCGTCCAGCACCAGACCGGCCAGCCGGGCGTGGCACTCCCACAGGTAACGGACCCGGGTCAGGGTGGAGTTGGTGCGCGATCCGAACCGCTCCAGCTCGGCGACCTCCTCCTGGGTCTGCTCCAGCAGGCGCGCCTTCTCGATGGCCACGGCGGCCAGGTCGGCGAGCGAGAGCAGCAGCCCGATCTCGTCCGGGCTGAAGCGGCGCACCTCCCGGTTGGCGCCGTACAGGACGCCCAGCGTGGAGTCCCCGTTGCGCAGGGGCACGGCGATGATCGCGCGCAGTCCCTCGGCCCGGGCCACGGTGTCGATGCCGGGGCCGTGCGGGATGGTGTCGTCGTTCAGGTAGTCGGCGCTCCACAGGGGAGCCCGGTGCGTCTGGGCGGCGCTGCCCAGCCCCGTGCCCAGTTCGAGCCCGATGTTCTGAGTGGTGCTCTCGCCTTCGGAGGTGCGTACGTACCCCGTGCCGTCGGGGCGGTTGAGGGACACCCAGGCCATGTCGAGGCCCAGCAGCCGCCGGGCCCTGCGGTTGATCACCCGGAGCAGGCCGTCCAGGTCGTACGGCGAGGTCAGGTCGTGGGCGGTGTCCACCAGCGCGGCCAGGGACGCCTTGCGCTGCCGGCAGAGCGCGGCGTTCCCGCGGACCGCCCCGGCCAGCTCCAGGGCCCGGGTCAGCTCGGCGACCTCCGCCGGCCCGGCTCCGGATATTCGGGCCTCGTGCAGCAGGGCCTCGAACAGGGCGGGCGGAGCTTCCTGTGCGAGGAGTTCCAGCACGGCCAGCGCGCCGGACCCTCCCCGGTGGGAACCGATCTCCGGCCCCATACGTGTCTCCCCTCGTCTGACCAGCGCAATCAAGCCAGCTCCCCGAACCTAGGTTCCGTCCGCCGAAGGGTCAAGCGGGGCCTGTCCCTTGACGCCCCGGAGGTGGTGCGGGGGGAGTCGACACGCCTACCAGACCTGCGTGTACGTCAGGGGGCGGGCGGGGGCGCGGCCTCCGTCGTGATGATGCGGGGCAGGGCGTACGGGTGGTGCGCCGTCAGCCAGGTGAGCAGGCGTTCGCGGACCGCGCAGCGGACGGTCCAGACGGCGTCGCCGTCCTTCGCCGTGACCACCGCGCGGACCTGGATGGTGTGCGGGGTGGTGTCGGTGACCGCCAGCGAGCCGGTGCGGCCGTCCCATTCGGGGATGTCCTTCAGGATCCGCTGGAGCTGTGCGCGCATCAGGTCCAGCGGGGCGCTGTGGTCCAGGTGCCAGAACACGGTGCCCGTCATCTGCGCGCCACCGCGCGACCAGTTCTCGTACGGCTTGCTCGTGAAGTAGGAGACCGGCATCGTGATCCGGCGCTCGTCCCAGGTGCGGACCGTGAGGAAGGTGAGGGTGATCTCCTCCACCGTGCCCCACTCCTTGTCCACCACCACCGTGTCGCCGATCCGGACGGTGTCGCCGAAGGCGATCTGGAGTCCGGCGAAGAGGTTGCCGAGCGCGGCCTGCGCCGCGATGCCCGCCACGATGCCGAGTACGCCCGCCGAGGCCAGCATCGAGGTGCCGACCGTCCGCATCTCGGGGAACGTCAGGAGCATCGCGCCGAGCGCCACGACGATCACCACCGCCGTGACCACCCGCTGGATCAGCGTGACCTGAGTGCGGACCCGGCGGACCCTGGCCTGGTCGGAGGCGTCGGCCGCGTAGCGGGCGTACGTGGAGTCGACGATCGCCGTCGTGATGCGGATCAGCAGCCACGCGGCCGCGGCGATCAGGACCAGGGTCAGCACGTGCCCGGGGCCGTCCGCGCGCCGCCGCACGGCCTGGAGCAGGGAGGCGGCCAGGACCACCAGGAACGGCGGGCGGCAGCGGCGCAGCAGCCCCCACAGCGGAGTCTCGCTGTGCCGGGCGTCGGCGCGGCGGAGCAGCAGGTCCAGCAGCCAGCCCGCGAGCAGGGTGACGGCCAGGGTGCCGGCGACGGCCGCGATCGGGCGCAGGAAGGAGTCCGTGTCCATGCGGGCCAACGTAACCGGAGGGGGTCCGGCGAAACTGGCACGATGGGGGCATGAACATCATGCTTTTCCATTCGACCTACGGGCTGCGGCCCGCCGTGCGGGAGGCGGCCGACCGGCTGCGCGCGGCCGGGCACCAGGTCCAGGTGCCGGACCTCTTCGAGGGACGCACCTTCGAGACCGTCGAGGAGGGCATGGCCCACCAGGAGGAGATCGGCCGCGACGAGCTGCTCAAGCGGGCGGTACTGGCCTCGGCCCCCTACTCCGACCAGGGCCTGGTCTATGCCGGCTTCTCCTTCGGGGGCTCGATCGCCCAGCACCTGGCGCTCGCCGACGAGAAGGCGCGCGGGCTGCTGCTCCTGCACGGGACGGCCGACCTGGAGGAGGGCGTCTACCTCGACGAGCTGCCGGTGCAGCTGCACATCGCCGACCCCGACCCCTTCGAACCGCACGACTGGCTGACGGCCTGGTACCTGCGGATGCGCAAGGCCGGGGCGGACGTGGAGGTCCACGGCTACCCGGGGGCCGGGCACCTGTTCACCGACCCGGGACTGGACGACTACGACGCGGAGGCCGCGGAGCAGGCCTGGGCGGTCGCCCTCGCCTTCCTCGACTCCCTGTAGGCGACCGCAGCCGGATGCGCGGATGGGGCCCCGCACGCGGGGCCCCATCGTCATGAGTGCGTCAGGTCAGGACGCCTTGCGTCAGGCGCGGTAGGCCGTCCACATGCTCTTCATGCGGGTCACCTGGCCCGCGGTGAACTGGTACATGCAGTTGTCGTACGTGTAGTCCATGAAGTTGTGGATCGGGTCGACACCCGCCTTGCTGGCGCAGGTGTCACGGCCGGTCGGGCACTGGTAGGCCGCGCTCTTCTCGGCCGGGGTGTCCGAGACCGAGTCGCCGCTGCCGTTGCAGCCGCCCTGGAAGGTGTGGTAGAGGCCCATCCAGTGGCCGACCTCGTGGGTCGCGGTGTCGCCCTCGTTGTAGTTGGCGGCGGAGCCGCCCGGCAGCGAGGTGTCCAGGACGACCACGCCGTCCATCGACGGCTGGGAGGCGTAGGAGCTGGGGAAGGTGGCCCAGCCCAGCAGCCCGCCGGAGAGGTTGGCGGTGTAGAAGTTGAGGGCGTTCGCGCCGCCCTTGCGCAGGGTGCTCTTCATGGTCTTCTCGGCCGTGGAGCCGGAAGCCAGGTTGTACCAGCCGGCGTTGTCCGTGTAGTCGGTGCCCGCCAGGGTGAACTGGTAGCCGCTGTTCACGTTTCCGGTGCCCTGGCCGGCGTAGGCCGCGTTGAGCACCGCCAGCTGGTTGCTGATGTCGGTGGACGTCAGCTTTCCGGTGGTGCCGGAGTGGATGACGTGGAAGTACACGGGGATGCTCGTGACTGCCTCGGCGACGCGCAGGCTGCGCGGCTCCTTCGAGATCTTGTCCAGCTTCGCCTTGAGGTCGGCGTCCATGGCCTTGGACTGCGCCTCGGTGACCTCGTTCGGCTCGGCCGCGTGCTGGTCCTTCGGGCGCGCCACACGGGCGTTGGCCGCGGCGCCGGAAGCGTCCTCGGCGCACACCTCCGCGCCGGTCTTGGCGGCCGCGACCGTGGTGGGGGCGGCGAGCGGGGTGAAGGCCAGGGTGCCGGCGAGTACGGCGGTACCCATCAGGCGGCGGCGGAGAAGGGGGGATATGCGGGCAAGAGCGCGCACGTGTGCTCCTCGCGAGTGGGGGTAGAGCGGAAGGGATCTCCTCACGCTGGCGGGAATCTTACGTGCGCATGTCATAAACAGGTCAAGTGCTCTACGTAAAAGATTTGTTGCTTCTGATGCCAATGGGGCGCCTGGTCTACGCCAAGCGCCCCCTCCGACGGGAAATCTGGCGGAGCGTCAGCGCACGGGCCGGTCCGCCCGCTCGACCTTCTGGGTCCCGTTTAGCGTGCGGTACGAGCGTGCCCAGGCGGCCGTGGCGTCCTGGCGCCGCTTGTCCGAGACCACGTAGTAGTCCATCTGGGAACGCTCGGCCGTCACGTCCAGCACGCCGTAGCCGTGGGCGTCCATGTCCAGCCACTTCACGTGCCGGTTGGCGGCCTTGATGGCCGTTTCGGCGACCAGCGAGGCCGTGTCGGCCGGCACGTGCAGCAGGTCGTCGATGTTGTCGGAGGTCACCGACGTCACCACGAACTCCACGCCCGCCGACCGCGACCAGGGGTAGGTGGCCGCCGTCACCGGGACGTCGTTCGCCCAGGCCATGTGGATGTCACCGGTCAGGAAGACGGTGTTGCGGACGGAACGGTCCGTCAGGTGTCCCAGCAGCTCACGGCGGTCGTCCGTGTACCCGTCCCACTGGTCCACGTTGACCGCGAGGCCGCCCGCGGGCAGACCGAGCAGTTCGGTGAGGGGACCCAGCAGGTGCGCCGGCAGCGAGCCGAAGGCCACCGGCGAGATCATCACCGAGGTGCCCACCAGCTTCCAGGTGGCCTGCGAGCCGGCCAGCCCGGCCTTCAGCCAGTCCAGCTGGGCCCGCCCGGTGAGGGTGCGCTCCGGGTCGTCCACCGCGCCGCTGCCGATGCCCGCCTGCTGCGAGCGGAAGGTGCGCAGGTCCAGCAGGTGCAGGTCGGCGAGGGTGCCGAACTGCAGCCGGCGGTAGACGGTGCCCTCGGTGGACGTGCGGACCGGCATCCACTCGAAGTACGCCTGCCGGGCGGCGGCCGCGCGGGCCCCGAAGGAGCCCTCGGCGGCGGGATCGTGGTTCTCGGCGCCGCCGGACCAGGTGTCGTTCGCTATCTCGTGGTCGTCCCAGATCGCGATGACCGGGTGGGCCTGGTGCAGGGCCTGGAGGTCGGGGTCCGTCTTGTACGTGCCGTGCCGGGTGCGGTAGTCCGCCAGGGTGAGGATCTCGTGCAGCGGCTCGTGCTGCCGCACGACGTACTTCGCCTCGGGGTAACCGCCGCTCTGGTACTCGTAGATGTAGTCGCCCAGGTGCAGTACGGCGTCCAGGTCGGCCCGCGCGGCCAGGTGGCGGTACGCGGAGAAGTAGCCGGACTCCCAGTTGGCGCAGGAGACCACGCCGAAGCGGATCCCGGCGGGCGCGGTGGCGGCGGCGGGGGCGGTGCGGGTGCGCCCCACCGGGGAGACGGTGGAGCCGGCCGTGAACCGGTACCAGTAGGCCGTCTGCGGCCGCAGGCCCCGTACGTCGGCCTTGACGGTGTGGTCGGACGCCGCGCTCGCGGTGACGGTGCCGCTCGAGACGATCCGGGAGAAGGCCTTGTCCTCGGCGATCTCCCAGCCCACCGCGACGGCCGGGCCCGCGCCGGAGCCCGGTACGGCTCCGGCGGTCGGGGTGACGCGGGTCCACAGCAGGACCCCGTCGGGGAGCGGGTCGCCCGAGGCGACGCCGTGCAGGAAGGAGGGTGCGCCGTCGGTGGTGCTCGTGGCGGCGTGGGCGGCTTCGGCGCCCAGCGCGGCGATCGGGACGAGTGCCGCCGTGGCCGCCGCGGCCAGGACGACCGTACGGCGGCGGGGAGTCGGCACGGTCGCCGATTCCGGTGCGGAAGGGGAGAGTTGACTGGTCACGGATGATCATATTACCGACGGGTATTCGATCTGTGCCAGCCCCCTGAAAGCAACGGACGGGCGAACTCGGGGAGTTCGCCCGTCCGTCGGGTGCTGCGAGAGGGGAGGGAGGGGTCAGCCGGCGATGGCCTTGTCGATCGCCGTCGTGAACGCCTCGGGCGACTGCGGCATCGGGTCGATCTTCTTGCCGTCCATCTTCAGCGTCGGCGTGCCCTTCACACCGCTCTTGTCGAAGGTCTTCGACATCTCCAGCGCCCACCGGTCGTAGGTGCCGTCGTCGAGCGCCTTCTTGAACTCGGCGTTCCCCTTGAGCGCCGGGACCTGGTCCGCGACCGACAGCAGGTACGCGTCCTTGGCGAACTTGTCGTCCTTCTCCTCCGGGTGGTTCGCCGCGGAGTAGAGGGCCGTCTTGTACTCCAGGAACGCCTCCGGGCTGACGTTGAGGGCCGCGCCCAGCGCGCTCAGGGCGTTCTTCGAGCCGCTGCCGGGGAAGCCGTTGTCCAGGAAGGTGGCGCCGACGAACTGGATCTTGTACTTGCCGGCGTCGACGTCCTTCTTGACCTGCGGGCCGACCGCCTGCTCGAAGCTCGCGCAGACCGGGCAGCGCGCGTCCTCGTACAGCTCCAGGGTCTTCTTGGCGTCGGCCTTGCCGATGACCACCGTCGTGCCGTTCTCGCCCGAGGTGTTCTTCGGCGCGACCACGGGGGCGTCGGCGGCCTTCTCCCAGGCGCTCGGCTCGTTGGACTGGACGACGGCGTAACCGACGCCGCCGGCCAGGGCGAGGGCGGCCACGACGCCGCCCGCCACGAACACCTGCCGGCGGACCTTGGCCTTCTTGGCCTGCTGCTCGCGTTCGATGCGCAGCCTCTCGCGGGCCGCCGCCTTGTTCGCCTGGCTGTTGCGTGCGCTCATCGTTCTCTCCGTGGGGTGTGGCTCCGCGGTGGAGCCGGCTGTAAGGGGGGACTGTCCTCGTACGTCAGGCGCGAGCGAACGCGCCGGGTACGCGAGGAGGTCCCCGACGTCCCACGGAGTGCGCGGGGAAGCGGGTCCGGGCCACCGTGCTCCGCAGCGCCGCCCGCGGTGAGCGCGGCACCGGGGCCAGGGCCCGCGCCGCACGGGCCGAGGCCATCCGCAGCGGCCGGAAGGCGCAGGCGGACGCGGCGCGCAGCAGCCGGCCGAGCGCCCGCTCCCCGCGGTGCAGCCACAGCGAGGCGAGCAGACCGACCGATACGTGCGCGCCCAGCAGCAGCCAGGGCGCCCACGGTCCGGGCGCGGCCAGCAGCGCGGCCGGATCGGCGGGACCGCCCACCTCGGCCAGCGCCCCGCCCACCGGGCTGCCGCCGCAGAAGTCGGCCAGACCCATGGCCCGCAGCGGACCCGAGACGGGGCCGCCCGCGGGGCCGTAGCAGAGGTGCTGGCCGGAGGTCAGCACGGTGTCGGCGGCCAGTTCCAGGGGGACGAGCAGCCCGGCGATGTGACCGAGGCCACGCTCGCGGCCGGCCAGGGCGAAGGCGATCGCGAAGACCGCGGCGAAGGCCCCTCCCACCAGCGCGGGAGGCAGCGGCACCCGGGACATCAGGACGTGCGAGCCCGTCGAGAGCAGCACGACGACCGCGCTGAACAGCGCGGCCCGCAGCCCCCGGAGACCCACCCCTGATATGTCCATCGTCGCGAGTGTGCCATGCGTCCCTGTGAGGACGGGCCCTAGGCCCCTGTCCAGGGGAGGATCCGGCCGTTGCGGAAGAGGTCCACGAAGATCTGGTGGTCGGCCCGGGCCCGGGCGCCGTAGGCGTGGGCGAAGTCCACCAGCAGGTCCGCGAAGCCCTCCTCATCGGCGGCGATGGCCGCGTCGATGGCCCGCTCGGTGGAGAACGGGACCAGCGTCTGACCGCTCTCCTGCTCGTCCGCCGCTCCGTGCATGGTCGCCGTCGCCCGGCCCAGGTCGGCGACCACGGCCGCGATCTCCTCCGGGTCGTCCAGGTCCGACCAGTCCAGGTCCACCGCGTACGGGGAGACCTCGGCGACGAGCTGCCCGGCCCCGTCCAGCTCCGTCCAGCCGAGCCACGGGTCGGCGTGCGCCTGCAGGGCCCGCTGGGAGATCACGGTGCGGTGCCCCTCGTGCCGGAAGTACTCGCGCACCGACCGGTCGGTGACGTGCCGGGACACGGCCGGGGTCTGCGCCTGCTTGAGGTAGATCACGACGTCGTTCTCCAGGGCGTCGCTGTGCCCCTCCAGCAGGATGTTGTACGAGGGCAGGCCCGCCGAACCGATTCCGACGCCCCGGCGGCCCACCACGTCCTTGACCCGGTAGGAGTCCGGGCGGACCAGGGACTCGTCGGGAAGGGTCTCCAGGTACCCGTCGAAGGCGGCGAGCACCTTGTACCGGGTGGCCGCGTCCAGCTCGATGGTCCCGGGGCCGGGGGAGAAGCGGCGCTCGAACTCGCGGATCTCGGTCATCGAGTCGAGGAGCGAGAAGCGGGTGCGGCGGCGGGCGGCGCGCAGGGCATCCAGCAGGGGACCGTCGGCGGTGTCCAGGGTGAAGGCGGAGAGCTCCGACGCATCACGGCTCTTGGCGCCCGTCGCCAGCGCGTGGATGCGCTCCCGGTAGGCCGCCGCGTAGATCCGCACGAGCTCGCTGATCTGGTCGTCGCTGAGCGCCTTGGTGTAGCCGAGCAGGGCGACGGAGGCGGAGAACCGCTTCAGGTCCCAGGTGAAGGGGCCGACGTAGGCCTCGTCGAAGTCGTTGACGTTGAAGACGAGCCGGCCCTGGGCGTTCATGTACGTGCCGAAGTTCTCGGCGTGCAGATCGCCGTGGATCCACACCCGGCCGGTGCGCTCGTCCAGGTACGGGCCGCCGTGCCGCTCGTGCTCCAGGTCGGCGTAGAAGAGGCAGGCGGTGCCCCGGTAGAAGGCGAAGGCCGAGGCCGCCATCTTGCGGAACTTGACCCGGAAGGCCGCCGGGTCCGCGGTGATCAGTTCGCCGAAGGCGATGTCGAACACGTCGAGTATCTGCTCGGCGCGCTGCTCGTCGGTCGTCTCGGGAACCGCCATGCGGGTGCCTCCAGGTGGTGCGGTGGATCGGCGCTTTTGATCAGGCGCAGCGGACAGGTGTCCTTTGGGTCTGCAACGGACGAAGGTACCCCTCGGTGCCCGCCCACACGCCACCCGACCCTCGTCGTGAGCTTCGCGCGCCCCCTCTTCCTGTCACTGGAGCCACGTAGGATTCATAGCTGCCGCCCCTCTCTCCCGCCCGGAGGCCCCCACCGTGACCAAGACGCCGTTCACGCACCTGCACGTCCACACCCAGTACTCCCTGCTGGACGGTGCCGCGCGGCTGAAGGACATGTTCAACGCGTGCAACGAGATGGGCATGACGCACATCGCCATGTCCGATCACGGCAACCTCCACGGGGCGTATGACTTCTTCCACACCGCGAAGAAGGCCGGCGTGACGCCGATCATCGGCATCGAGGCGTACGTCGCCCCGGAGTCCCGGCGCAACAAGCGGCGCATCCAGTGGGGCCAGCCCCACCAGAAGCGCGACGACGTCTCCGGTTCCGGCGGTTACACCCACAAGACGATCTGGGCGGCGAACTCCACCGGGCTGCACAACCTCTTCCGGCTGTCCTCCGACGCGTACGCCGAGGGCTGGCTGACCAAGTGGCCGCGCATGGACAAGGAGACCATCTCCCAGTGGTCGGAAGGGCTGATCGCCTCCACCGGCTGCCCCTCCGGCGAGCTCCAGACCAGGCTGCGCCTCGGCCAGTTCGACGAGGCCCTGAAGGCCGCCTCCGAATACCAGGACATCTTCGGCAAGGACCGCTACTTCCTGGAGCTGATGGACCACGGCATCGAGATCGAGCGCCGGGTCCGCGACGGGCTGCTGGAGGTCGGCAAGAAGCTCGGCATCCCGCCGCTGGTCACCAACGACTCGCACTACACGTACGCCCACGAGTCCGCCGCGCACGACGCCCTGCTGTGCATCCAGACCGGCAAGAACCTCTCCGACCCGGACCGCTTCCGCTTCGACGGCACCGGCTACTACCTCAAGTCCACGGAGGAGATGTACGCCGTCGACTCCTCGGACGCCTGGCAGGAGGGCTGCCGCAACACCCTCCTGGTGGCCGAGCAGATCGACACCACCGGCATGTTCGAGGCCAAGAACCTCATGCCGAAGTTCGAGATCCCCGAAGAGGGCTACACCGAGATCACCTGGTTCAAGGAGGAAGTGCGGCGCGGCATGGCCCGCCGCTACCCGGGAGGCGTCCCCGAGGACCGGCAGAGGCAGGCCGAGTACGAGCTGGACGTCATCATCCAGATGGGGTTCCCGGGCTACTTCCTCGTCGTCGCCGACTTCATCATGTGGGCCAAGAACCAGGGCATCGCGGTGGGCCCCGGCCGTGGCTCCGCGGCCGGCTCGATCGTCGCGTACGCCATGGGCATCACCGACCTCGACCCGATCACCCACGGCCTGATCTTCGAGCGGTTCCTGAACCCCGAGCGCGTCTCCATGCCCGATGTCGACATCGACTTCGACGAGCGCAGGCGCGTCGAGGTGATCCGCTACGTGACGGAGAAGTACGGCGACGACAAGGTCGCCATGATCGGCACGTACGGAAAGATCAAGGCGAAGAACGCCATCAAGGACTCGGCCCGCGTCCTCGGCTACCCGTACGCCATGGGCGACCGGCTCACCAAGGCGATGCCCGCCGACGTCCTCGGCAAGGGCATCGACCTCAACGGCATCACCGACCCCTCGCACCCGCGCTACGGCGAGGCCGGCGAGATCCGGGCGATGTACGAGAACGAGCCCGACGTCAAGAAGGTCATCGACACCGCCCGCGGCGTCGAGGGCCTGGTCCGGCAGATGGGCGTGCACGCCGCCGGCGTGATCATGTCCAGCGAGCCGATCGTCGACCACGCACCGGTCTGGGTCCGGCACACGGACGGCGTGACCATCACGCAGTGGGACTACCCCCAGTGCGAGTCGCTCGGCCTGATCAAGATGGACTTCCTGGGCCTGCGCAACCTCACGATCATGGACGACGCCGTCAAGATGGTGAAGGCCAACAAGGGGATCGACCTCGACCTCCTCGGCCTGCCGCTCGACGACGCCAAGACCTTCGAACTGCTCGGACGCGGCGACACGCTCGGCGTCTTCCAGTTCGACGGCGGGCCCATGCGCTCCCTGCTGCGCCTGATGAAGCCCGACAACTTCGAGGACATCTCCGCCGTCTCGGCCCTGTACCGGCCGGGCCCGATGGGCATGAACTCGCACACGAACTACGCCCTGCGCAAGAACAAGCAGCAGGAGATCACCCCGATCCACCCGGAGCTGGAGGAGCCGCTCAAGGAGATCCTCGGCGTCACCTACGGCCTGATCGTGTACCAGGAGCAGGTCCAGAAGGCCGCCCAGATCATCGCCGGCTACTCGCTCGGCGAGGCCGACATCCTGCGCCGCGTGATGGGCAAGAAGAAGCCCGAGGAACTGGCGAAGAACTTCGTCATCTTCGAGGCGGGCGCCAAGGAGAAGGGCTTCAGCGACCAGGCGATCAAGGCGCTGTGGGACGTCCTGGTCCCCTTCGCCGGCTACGCCTTCAACAAGGCGCACTCGGCCGCGTACGGCCTGGTCTCCTACTGGACCGCCTACCTCAAGGCCAATTTCCCGGCCGAGTACATGGCGGGCCTGCTCACCTCGGTCAAGGACGACAAGGACAAGTCCGCGATCTACCTGAACGAGTGCCGCCGCATGGGCATCAAGGTGCTCCCGCCGAACGTGAACGAGTCGGAGGCGAACTTCGCCGCCCAGGGCGACGACGTGATCCTCTTCGGCCTCACGGCGGTGCGCAACGTCGGCCAGAACGTCGTCGAGTCGATCATCAAGACCCGGAAGGCCAAGGGGAAGTACTCCACCTTCCCCGACTTCCTGGACAAGGTCGAAGCCGTCGTCTGCAACAAGCGCACCGTCGAGTCCCTGATCAAGGCCGGCGCCTTCGACGAGATGGGCCACACCCGCAAGGGCCTGGTCGCCCACCACGAACCGATGATCGACAACGTGGTCGCCGTCAAGCGCAAGGAGGCCGAGGGACAGTTCGACCTCTTCGGCGGCATGGGTGACGAGGACGCGGGCGACGAGCCGGGCTTCGGCCTCGACGTGGAGTTCTCCGACGTCGAGTGGGAGAAGGCCTACCTCCTCGCCCAGGAGCGCGAGATGCTCGGCCTCTACGTCTCCGACCACCCGCTCTTCGGTCTGGAGCACGTGCTCTCCGACAAGACCGACGCCGGCATCTCCCAGCTCACCGGCGGCGAGCACGGCGACGGCGCGGTCGTCACCATCGGCGGCATCATCTCGGGCCTCCAGCGCAAGATGACCAAGCAGGGCAACGCCTGGGCCATCGCCACCGTCGAGGACCTGGCGGGCTCCATCGAGTGCATGTTCTTCCCCGCGACCTACCAGCTCGTATCCACCCAGCTGGTCGAGGACACCGTCGTCTTCGTCAAGGGCCGCCTGGACAAGCGCGAGGACGTCCCCCGGCTGGTCGCCATGGAGATGATGGTCCCCGACCTCTCCAACGCCGGCACCCACGCCCCCGTCGTCCTCACCATCCCGACCGTCAAGGTCACCCCGCCGATGGTGACCCGGCTCGGCGAGATCCTGCGCCACCACCAGGGCAACAGCGAGGTGCGGATCAAGCTCCAGGGGCCGCGCACCACCACCGTGCTCCGGCTCGACAAGCACCGGGTCAAGCCCGACCCGGCGCTCTTCGGAGACCTCAAGGTGCTGCTCGGGCCGTCCTGCCTGGCCGGGTAGCCGAAGCGTGAAGAGGGCGCGCCCGGGAATCCGGGCGCGCCCTCTTCGTTTCCGCTCGCGGAGGCGCGTCAGTTGTGGCCGAACCGCTTCGACTTGCTCTTGCGGGCCATGTCCATCGGGGAAGGCGCCGCGGACGTCGAATCGGGCGAGGTTTCCGCGCCGCTCTTCGAGGGATCCTGCGCGGACGAGCGGACCTGCTGCTTCGCCGGCTGCTTCTGGTTCTTGTTCTTGGCCATGGGGGGAACCTCCGTGAGGGTCTAGGGGCCAGGACCGCCTTCACACTCACACAGCGCCGTAAACGGCGCATTTTGGATCATTACCGCGCGTAGTCGGGTTCCTGCCGGGGGGCTCTGAGAGATACGCCACGCCGATGATCGAGTTCCGGCCGTCAAGGCCGTTGCCGTCGGGCAGACTCGGGGAAACCGCGAAAGACACAGAGGACCCCCAGGGAAGAGGGTGGTACGCGTGGACCGCTGCGTCGTCCTGGTGGACGCCGGCTATCTGCTGGGCGCCGCCGCGAGCCTCCTCGCAGGAGAGCCGTCCCGCTCCCGGATCACCGTCGACCATGCGGCGCTCATCCAGGGCCTGCGCGAGCGCGCCGAAGCCGACACCGAGCAGCCGCTCCTGCGGATCTACTGGTTCGACGGTGCACCCGACCGGGTGCCCCAGCCCGAGCACCGGCGGCTGCGCGTCATGCCCCGGGTCACCGTCCGCCTAGGCGCCCTGACCCGCAGCGACGGCCGCTGGGCCCAGAAGGGCGTCGACGCGGCCATGCACGCCGAGCTCACCGAGCTCGCCCGCAACCGGGCCTGCTCGGACGTCGTACTCGTCACCGGCGACGGAGACCTGCTGCCCGGCCTGATGTCCGCCAAGGAACACGGGGTGGCCGTCCACCTGTGGGCCGTCCAGGCCGCCGACGGGGACTACAACCAGTCCGAGGACCTCGTCGCCGAAGCCGACGAACGCCGCGTCCTGGACCGCACCTGGATCACGCGCGCCGTCCGCGCGCGTGACCTCACCGGACTCTGCGCCCCGGCGCCGGCGCCGCGCCCCGAGATCGCCGCCATCCTCTCCGCACCGCTGCCCGAAGCCGCCCTCGCCGAAGCCGCCCGGGGCAGCGGCAACGGCAGCGGAACCCGGCCCGCGGCCCCCGTGGAGCCCGAGGAGGGCGGCGTACCGGCCGCCGCCGGGGCCGCCACCGCCAACGGCAGGACCGTCCCGACCCCGAAGGACCTCGCGGGCGCCCTGCGCGCCCCCGGCGGCCCCGCACCCGCCCCCGGGCCCGGCCAGGCCCTCGGTACGGCCCCGGCCGGCAGCGCCCTGCGGTGGTCCTCGGACAAGGGGTGGATCGACCGCGCCGGGCCGCTCGGCGAGCCCGCCGAGACCGCCTCGCTGCCCACCCTCGCCCAGCTCACCTCCGCCGAGCAGCGCTGGGCGGACCGCGAGGAGGACATCACCACCGTCGGCGGCGACCCGTTCGAGGTCGGCCAGGTGTTCGCCCGGCGCTGGATGGAACGGCTCCCGGAGACCGTGCACCTGCAGAAGCTCGCCACGATGTACCCGAGGGTCCCGCACCGGATCGACGGTGAGCTGCTGCGCTACGCCGCCCGGTTCGGACTCCTCGCGCACAAGGACGACCAGATCGACGAGCACGACCGCTACGCCATCCGGGCCGGCTTCTGGCGCGAGATCGACGTACGGGCGGCCGCGGAACACGTGGCCGGCGCCGGATCGGCGGCCGCCCAGGCCGCCGCCCCCGGGGCCCTCGCGGCCCCCGCGGCGGCTCCCGTCGCGGTCGCCCCGGCGGCCCCGGCAGCCGAGTAGGGGCCGCAACCCCGTAGGCTGCTCCCTCGTGAGTACGGGGACAGCACAGGCGGACACGGGCACGGCACAGGCCGCGGGACCGGCCCCCGACGTGGTCTGCGCGGTGCGTGACCTGGTCAAGACGTATCCCGCGGTCCGAGGACGGCGCGGGGCCCCGGCCCTGCCCGAGACCCGTGCCACCGACGGGATCACCCTGGACGTGCGCCGCGGCGAGATCTTCGGACTGCTCGGCCCCAACGGCGCCGGCAAATCGACCCTGGTCCGCCAGCTCACGGGCCTGCTGCGGCCCGACTCCGGCTCGGTGACCCTGCTCGGCCACGACCTCGTGCGCCACCCCGACCGGTCGGCCCGGCTGCTCTCCTACCTCGGCCAGGAATCCACCGCCCTCGACGAGCTCACGGTCTCGCTGGCCGCCGAGACCACCGGCCGGCTCCGCGGGCTCGGCCTGCGCGAGGCGCGGTCCGTACGGGACTCCGTACTGGAGGAACTCGGACTGACCGGGATCGCCGGACGCCCCCTGAAGAAGCTGTCCGGCGGGCAGCGGCGCCTCGCGTGCTTCGCCGCCGCACTGGTGGGGGAGCGCCCCGTCCTGGTGCTCGACGAGCCCACGACCGGCATGGACCCGGTGGCCCGGCGGGCCGTCTGGGCCGCCGTCGACCGGCGCCGCGCCGAGACCGGGGCCACCGTGCTGCTGGTCACCCACAACGTCATGGAGGCCGAGACCGTCCTCGACCGGGTCGCCGTCATCGACCAGGGCCGGGTCATCGCCTGTGACACCCCGGCCGGGCTCAAGGCCCGGGTGTCCGGAGAGGTCCGGCTCGAACTGGTCTGGCGCACCGCGCCGCCGCTGGAGCTCCCGGAGGTCGCCGCGCTCGCCGCCGCGGCCACCGAATCCGGGCGGCGCTGGGTGCTGCGGCTCGGATCCGACGAGGCGCGGGCGGCGGTGGCGGCCGTGACCGGCGGCCCGGCCTTCGCCACCCTCGACGATTTCACGCTGGCCACGCCGAGCCTGGAGGACGTGTACCTCGCCCTCGGCGGACGCACCTCGAAGGGACTGGTGAAGGCGTGAGCGCCACCGCCGCCACGGCCGACACCACGGCAGCTGCCGCCACCACGGCCGCACTCAGGACGGCGGGCGTCCTGGCGCCGCGCGCCCGGTTCTTCCCCGCGCTGGCCGCCGTCTACCGTGCCCAGCTGTCCCGCGCGCGGGTCTCGCGGATCCCGCTGCTGTTCGTGGCCACCTTCCAGTCCGTCGGGATCATGATCCTGATGCGGGGCGTGGTCGACGGGGGCTCCGAGGCGCGGGCCGTCGTCGCCGGTTCCTCCGTGCTGGTCGTCGCCTTCGTCGCGCTGAACCTGCTCGCGCAGTACTTCGGGCAGCTCCGGGCCAGCGGCGGGCTCGACCACTACGCCACCCTGCCGGTGCCGCCCGCGTCCGTGGTGCTGGGCGCGGCCGCCGCGTACGCCTCCTTCACGCTGCCCGGCACGCTGGTGACGGCCGTCTTCGGCAGCGTGCTGTTCGGGCTGCCGATGGGCGGCCTGTGGATCCTGGCCGCCGTGGTGCCGCTGGCCGGGGCCGCCCTCGCCGGGCTCGGCGCGGCGCTGGGCCTGCTGGCCCCCCGGCAGGAGCTGGCCACCCTCGCCGGACAGCTCGGCATGTCCGCGGCGCTGCTGCTGGGCGTGCTGCCGCCCGAGCGGATGCCGGACGTCATCGTCTGGACGCGGGACCTGCTGCCGTCCACGTACGGCGTGGAGGCGTTCGCCCGTACCTTCGAGCCGCACCCCGACTGGGCGGCGGTCATCCTCGACCTCGGCGTGTGCGCGGGGGTGGGGGTGCTCTCCCTCGCTGTCGCGACCTGGGCCTATCGGCGGGCAGCGGTACGCTGACGCCCGCGGGGGCCGATCGTTAAATCAAACACTTCCTGGCACGATGTGGGGGTGACCGAAGCCGTGACCCCCTATGACAAGCCCGACCAGCCGCCGTCGGAGTCCCCTTCGGCTCCGGCCGCGCCCGCGTCCGAGCCCGCCTTCTCCCCGTCCGACATCCGCGACGGGGCCGCCATCGCCCTCGTGATCGGCGTGGCCGGCGTGCTCCTCGGGCTCCTGTGGGTCTGGCTCGCACCGCGCGTGCAGTACGTCTCCAACGGCGAGGCCGTGTACCTGCGGGACACCGAGAGCGAGGCCCGCATCGGGGCCGACGGGACCTTCCTGCTGCTGTCGGTCGGATTCGGCGTGCTGAGCGCGCTGGCCGTCTTCCTGTGGCGCCGCGGCGGGGGTGCCGCGCAGGTGATCGGGCTCGCGGTCGGATCGGTCTTCGCCGCGCTGGTCGGCTGGCGCGTGGGCCTGTGGCTGGGCCCGTCCTCGGACCTGGTGGCGGCCGCCCGGAAGGCGGGCAAGGGAGTCCCCTTCGACGCCCCGCTGGAGCTGCTCGCGCACGGGGCGCTGCTCGGATGGCCGATGGCCGCGGTCGTCGTCCACCTGGCCCTGACGGCCCTGTGGGGGACGCGGGATCCGGCGCCGGAGCTCGCGATGTGGCCGTCCACGTACTACCAGGCCCCTGCGGATCCCCCCGCCGCCCCGCCTGCGGACCCGTCCGGTACGGAGCCTCCGCGACCGTAGCCCGGTGCGGACGGGCGGGCCCTGCGGGGCCCCGGCGACGTCACGCCCGGGCGATCGGGGCCGCGGCGGCCGAGGTCAGAGCGGTCAGGGTGGCCGGGGCGAGCTCGACCTCCAGGCCGCGGCGGCCCGCCGAGACGCAGATCGTGGGGAACTGCGAGGCCGAGGCGTCCAGGACCGTCCGCAGGCGCTTGCGCTGGCCCAGCGGGGAGATGCCACCCAGTACGTAGCCCGTGGTGCGCTCCGCCAGGGCCGGGTCGGCCATCGCCGCGCGCTTGCCGCCCACCGCCGCGGCCAGGGCCTTCAGGTCGAGGCTGCCCGAGACCGGGACCACCGCGACCACCAGCGAGCCGTCCACGTCGGCCAGCAGCGTCTTGAACACCTGGGCGGGGGAGACCCCGAGGGCCTGGGCCGCCTCCTCGCCGTAGGACGGGTGGGCGGGGTCGTGCTCGTAGGCGTGCACGGTGAATTCGGCGCCGGCCGCCGTCAGGGCCACGATCGCCGGAGTGCCCGCCGCCTTCTTCTTCGCCATGGGTCCTGGGGGTCCTTCGTCGGCTTCGTCAGTTGGGGCTCGTCGGCGCGCGCGTGAGGTCCACGGCCGGGAGCGAGGGGAGGTGGCGGATGACGGCCGTCTCCGTGCGCAGCAGCTTCAGTTCCTCGGCGAGGCGGGTCGCCGTGTCCGGGGCCTGGAGCAGGCGCTGCTTCGCCGGGATGTCCAGCACCGCGGCCGCCGCGACCAGGTACGAGACCACCGAGGGCTCGTCGGGGAGGTCCATGCCGGTCAGGGAGCGTTCGCGGGCTCCCGCCAGCCGCTTCTGGTACGTGCGGAACGCCCGCAGCACGCCTTCCGCCAGCGCGCCCGCGCCGTCGCCCGCGTCCTCCGGGAGCTCCTCGAGCTCCGCCACGAGGAAGGGGCCGGACGCGTCGACCGACAGCAGCCGGACCCGGACCGTACCGGTCGCCATCACTTCGAAGCTGCCGTCCTCCCGCTCCCGGATCGAGGCGGCGTCCGCGATGCAGCCCACCCGGTGGAAGGCCTGGACCGGGTCGGCGCCGAAACCGGCCGCCGGGCCGCGCTCGGGCACGGTCGTCTGGTCCGGCAGGCCGGGCGCGGTCGGGGCGACCTCCCGGCCGTCGCGGATCGCGACGACCGCGAAACGGCGGGGCTCGTCCTCTCCCGCCTTCAGCAGCTCGCGCATCATGGCGCGATAACGCTCCTCGAAGATGTTCAGCGGGAGGACGAGTCCCGGGAACAGCACCGAGTTCAGCGGGAAGAGGGGCAGGCGAACGGTGGTCACGAGGCACAGGGTAGTGGCCGTGGCCGCAGGGGGTGTCCCGGGGACGAGGGCCGGACCCGGCCCT
>NZ_JBEXPT010000059.1:0-39005 GCF_040612195.1 Streptomyces sp. NPDC006450
CGCCCCGCGCCCGGGCGGGCGTCGGGTTCCTCCCGCCCCCCCGCCCCCCGCCCGGCCCCCCCTCCCCCGCCCGCGGGCGGGCCGCAGCCCCCGGCCCGCCGGCGTTCTCGTCCGGGCACCCGGCGCCGGCCGGAATGCGCCCGGACGGCGTTTGAGGCGCGGGCATCCGGGGGCAGAGCCCCCGTGCGGCGGACCCGCATGCGGAACCCGTCATAGCCGGAGCGGAGCCGCTCCTCTACGCTGCACCCCTACCACGCGGGATCTTCAGGGGCGGGACATGGAACAGACGCACACCACCACCCACAACGGCGCCGCGGCCACCCCGGGCGCGCAGCGCCGGGTACTCGTCGTCGAGGACGACCGCACCATCGCGGAGGCCATCGCGGCCCGGCTCCGCGCCGAGGGCTTCCAGGTCCAGACGGCTACGGACGGGCCGGCGGCCGTGGCCGCGGCCGAGGGCTGGCTGCCGGACCTGCTGGTCCTGGACGTCATGCTGCCGGGCTTCGACGGCCTGGAGGTCTGCCGCCGGGTCCAGGCCCAGCGGCCCGTTCCGGTGCTCATGCTCACCGCCCGGGACGACGAGACCGACATGCTCGTCGGCCTCGGGGTCGGCGCCGACGACTACATGACGAAGCCCTTCTCGATGCGCGAGCTGGCCGCGCGGGTCCACGTGCTCCTGCGGCGGGTGGAGCGGGCCAACGTGGCCGCGCACGCCCCGCGCGGAGCCACGCTGCGCCTGGGCGATCTGGAGATCGACCACGCGCAGCGCCGGGTCCGGGTGCACACCGAGGACGTGCACCTGACGCCGACGGAGTTCGACCTGCTGGTGTGCCTGGCCGGGACCCCGCGGGCGGTGCTCTCGCGGGAGCAGTTGCTCGCCGAGGTGTGGGACTGGGCCGACGCGTCGGGGACCCGTACGGTCGACAGCCACATCAAGGCGCTGCGCCGGAAGATCGGCGCCGAGCGGATCCGTACGGTCCACGGCGTCGGGTACGCCCTGGAGACACCGGCGCAGCCGTGAGCGGCTACCGGCCGCCGGGGCAGCGGCCGCCCGGGGTGCTGCGGCCCTTCTCCCCGTTCTCGATCAAGACCAAGCTGGGCACGCTCGTGGTGGTGTCGGTCTTCATCACCACGGGTCTGCTGATGGTGGCCCTGCGCACGGCCACCGAGGTGCGCTTCATCACGGTGTTCTCGGTGATCGCCTCGATGCTGATCACCCAGTTCGTGGCGCACAGCCTGACGGCGCCGCTGGACGACATGACCACCGTGGCCCGGGCGATATCCCACGGGGACTACACGCGCCGGGTGCGCGGTGCGGGCCGCCGCGACGAGCTGGGCGACCTGGCCGCCACGATCAATCTGATGGCGGACGACCTCGAGGCGGTGGACCGGCACCGCAAGGAGCTCGTCGCCAACGTCTCGCACGAGCTGCGCACCCCGATCGCGGCCCTGCGGGCCGTACTGGAGAACGTGGTGGACGGGGTCTCCGCCGCCGATCCGGAGACCATGCGCACGGCCCTGAAGCAGACCGAGCGGCTCGGCCGGCTCGTCGAGACCCTGCTGGACCTCTCCCGCGTCGACAACGGGGTGGTGCCGCTGCGGGCCCGCCGCTTCGAGGTGTGGCCGTACCTGTCGGGGGTGCTGAAGGAGTCGGGCCTCGCGGCGGCCGGCCGGCCGGGGCTGTCCTCGGGCTCGGGCGGGCACACCCGCAACGACGTCCACCTCCACCTGGACGTGTCCCCGCCGGACCTGACGGCGTACGCGGACGCAGAGCGGCTGCACCAGGTGGTGGCGAACCTGATCGACAACGCGGTCAAGCACAGCCCCCCGCACGGCCGGGTCACGGTCCACGCCCGTGCGGGCGACGCGCCCGGCGGTCTGGTGCTCGAGGTGCGGGACGAGGGTCCCGGAATTCCGGAGGCGGAGCGCCACCGGGTCTTCGAGCGGTTCAACCGGGGCAGCGCGAGGGGCGGCGACGGGGGCACGGGCCTGGGCCTGGCCATCGCCCGCTGGGCGGTCGGCCTGCACGGGGGCCACATCGGAGTGGCCGAATCGTCACGGGGCTGCCGGATCCTCGTCACGCTTCCGGGCAGCTCGCAGCCGCCGGGTTGACGTAGGGTTCGAGTGGGAAGGACATGATCTCGGCCACATGCGCCGGGGTCCGTCAGGGGTGCGAAGCCAGGGGGCCGCAACCGCGGTGCCTCCTGCCCGAACCACGCTTGTTTCCCGCCATTCCAGGTGGTGAAACCCGCCGTTCGATGTGACCTACGCGACGTAAGTCCCGCCCGGTCTGCATCTCACGGCCCGGGAGGCGTAGCCTTTATTCCCGCTGTCCATACCTTGTGAAGCGGAAGAGGGCGGTTGCCGCCGTGTCGCCACAGTCCCCCAGTAACTCGAGCACCACGACCGAAGCAGGATCAGGCGGGAAGAACCCCGCCCCAGGCTTCGGCGCGAATGAGTGGCTCGTCGACGAGATCTATCAGCAGTACCTCCAGGACCCGAACTCGGTCGACCGGGCCTGGTGGGACTTCTTCGCCGACTACAAGCCGGGTGGCGCTGTCGCTCCGGTGAAGGCGGATAAGCCCACGGACCGGCCCGCTCCCCCCGCCGCGACGACGGACGGCGCCTCCGCACAGGCCGCCGCCCCCGTCACCGCCGCGACTCCGCAGGCTTCCGACGCCGCCACAGGGACGGCGAGTGTCACACCTGCCGCCCCCGTCGCCGCGCCCACGACGCCCGTGTCAGCACCTGCCCCTGTACCTGCCACCCCCTCTGGTGCCCCTGCTGTGACTGTCACCTCCCAGGCCCCGGCCGCCGCCGCACCGGCTGCCCCCGCCTCCCCGGCCGCTCCGGCCGCCACCCCTTCCGTAGCCCCGCAGAAGGCCGCGCCCGCCACCGAGGCCCCTGCCGGCCCCGAACTGGTGACGCTCCGCGGCCCGGCGGCTGCGGTGGTCAAGAACATGAACGCCTCGCTGGAAGTGCCGACGGCCACGTCCGTCCGCGCCGTCCCGGTGAAGCTGCTGTTCGACAACCGCATCGTCATCAACAACCACCTGAAGCGCGCCCGGGGCGGGAAGATCTCCTTCACCCACCTCATCGGCTACGCGATGGTGCAGGCCATCAAGGCCATGCCGTCGATGAACTACTCCTTCTCGGAGAAGGACGGCAAGCCGACCCTGGTCAAGCCGGAGCACATCAACTTCGGCCTCGCGATCGACCTCGTGAAGCCCAACGGCGACCGCCAGCTCGTCGTCGCCGGCATCAAGAAGGCCGAGACCCTCAACTTCTTCGAGTTCTGGCAGGCCTACGAGGACATCGTCCGCCGGGCCCGCATCGGCAAGCTGACGATGGACGACTTCACCGGGGTGACGGTCTCCCTCACCAACCCCGGCGGCCTGGGCACCGTGCACTCCGTGCCCCGCCTGATGCCCGGACAGTCGGTCATCATGGGCGTCGGCTCCATGGACTACCCCGCCGAGTTCCAGGGCACCTCGCAGGACACCCTGAACAAGCTGGGCATCTCCAAGGTCATGACCCTGACCTCGACCTACGACCACCGGGTCATCCAGGGCGCGGCCTCCGGCGAGTTCCTGCGCATCGTCGCGAACATGCTGCTCGGCGAGAGCGGCTTCTACGACGACGTCTTCGAGGCGCTGCGCATCCCGTACGAGCCGGTCCGCTGGCTCCGGGACATCGACGCCTCGCACGACGACGACGTCACGAAGGCCGCCCGCGTCTTCGAGCTGATCCACTCCTACCGGGTCCGCGGCCACGTCATGGCCGACACCGACCCGCTGGAGTACAAGCAGCGCAAGCACCCCGACCTCGACATCACCGAGCACGGCCTCACCCTGTGGGACCTGGAGCGCGAGTTCGCGGTCGGCGGCTTCTCCGGCAAGTCGATGATGAAGCTCCGCGACATCCTCGGCGTGCTGCGCGACTCGTACTGCCGCACCACGGGCGTCGAGTTCATGCACATCCAGGACCCGAAGCAGCGCCGCTGGATCCAGGACCGCATCGAGCGCCCGCACTCCAAGCCGGAGCGCGAGGAGCAGCTGCGGATCCTGCGCCGGCTGAACGCCGCGGAGGCCTTCGAGACCTTCCTGCAGACGAAGTACGTCGGCCAGAAGCGCTTCTCCCTGGAGGGCGGCGAGTCCGTCATCCCGCTGCTCGACGCCGTCATCGACTCGGCCGCCGAGGCCCGCCTCGAAGAGGTCGCGATCGGCATGGCCCACCGCGGCCGCCTGAACGTCCTCGCGAACATCGTGGGCAAGTCGTACGCGCAGATCTTCCGCGAGTTCGAGGGCAACCTCGACCCGAAGTCCATGCACGGCTCCGGCGACGTCAAGTACCACCTGGGCGCCAACGGCACCTTCACGGGCCTGGACGGGGAGCAGATCAAGGTCTCGCTCGTCGCCAACCCCTCGCACCTGGAGGCGGTGGACCCGGTCCTGGAGGGCGTCGTCCGCGCCAAGCAGGACATCATCAACAAGGGCGGCACGGACTTCACGGTCCTGCCCGTCGCCCTGCACGGCGACGCGGCCTTCGCGGGCCAGGGCGTCGTCGCCGAGACGCTGAACATGTCGCAGCTGCGCGGCTACCGCACCGGCGGCACCGTGCACGTGGTCATCAACAACCAGGTCGGCTTCACCGCCGCCCCGGAGTCCTCGCGTTCCTCGATGTACGCGACCGACGTGGCCCGCATGATCGAGGCGCCGATCTTCCACGTGAACGGCGACGACCCGGAGGCCGTGGTCCGCATCGCGCGCCTGGCCTTCGAGTTCCGCCAGGCGTTCAACAAGGACGTGGTCATCGACCTCATCTGCTACCGCCGCCGCGGTCACAACGAGTCGGACAACCCGGCGTTCACGCAGCCGCTGATGTACGACCTGATCGACAAGAAGCGCTCGGTGCGCAAGCTGTACACCGAGTCCCTCATCGGTCGCGGCGACATCACCCTGGAAGAGGCCGAGCAGGCGCTCCAGGACTTCCAGGGCCAGCTGGAGAAGGTCTTCGCGGAGGTCCGCGAGGCCGCCACGCAGCCCGCGGCCGGCCCGGTGGCGCCCGCTCAGGTCGCGCAGGAGTTCCCGGTCGCCGTGAACACCGCGATCTCTCAGGAGGTCGTCAAGCGGATCGCCGAGGCCCAGGTCAACATCCCGGACACGGTCACCGTCCACCCGCGTCTGCTGCCGCAGCTGCAGCGCCGCGCGGCGATGATCGACGACGGCACCATCGACTGGGGCATGGGCGAGACCCTGGCCTTCGGTTCGCTGCTGATGGAGGGCACCCCGGTCCGGCTGTCCGGCCAGGACTCCCGCCGCGGCACCTTCGGCCAGCGCCACGCGGTCCTGATCGACCGGGAGACGGGCGAGGACTACACCCCGCTGCTCTACCTGTCGGACGACCAGGCCCGCTACAACGTCTACGACTCGCTGCTCTCCGAGTACGCGGCCATGGGCTTCGAGTACGGCTACTCGCTGGCCCGTCCGGACGCGCTGGTCCTCTGGGAGGCCCAGTTCGGCGACTTCGTCAACGGCGCGCAGACCGTCGTCGACGAGTTCATCTCCTCGGCCGAGCAGAAGTGGGGCCAGACGTCCGGCGTCACGCTCCTCCTGCCGCACGGCTACGAGGGCCAGGGCCCGGACCACTCCTCCGCCCGCCCGGAGCGCTTCCTGCAGATGTGCGCGCAGGACAACATGACGGTCGCGATGCCGACGCTCCCGTCGAACTACTTCCACCTGCTGCGCTGGCAGGTCCACAACCCGCACCACAAGCCGCTGATCGTCTTCACCCCGAAGTCGATGCTGCGTCTGAAGGCGGCGGCGTCGAAGGCGGAGGAGTTCACGACCGGCTCGTTCCGTCCGGTCATCGGCGACTCCACCGTGGACCCGAACGCCGTCCGCAAGGTCGTCTTCTGCGCGGGCAAGGTCTACTACGACCTGGAAGCCGAGCGCGAGAAGCGCGGCATCACCGACACGGCGATCATCCGCATCGAGCGCCTCTACCCGCTCCCGGGTGCGGAGCTCCAGGCGGAGATCGCCAAGTTCCCGAACGCGGCGAAGTACATCTGGGCCCAGGAGGAGCCGGCGAACCAGGGCGCGTGGCCCTTCATCGCGCTCAACCTGATCGACCACCTCGACCTGGCGGTCGGCGCGGACATCCCGGCCGGCGAGCGCCTGCGGCGCATCTCCCGCCCGCACGGCTCGTCCCCGGCGGTCGGCTCGGCCAAGCGCCACCAGGCGGAGCAGCAGCTCCTCCTGAACGAGGTCTTCGAGGCCTGAGCCCTGCGCTCGCGCTGACGGTGGAAGGCCCGGCCCCCCTCGGGGGCCGGGCCTTCCGGCGTGCTCAGGGGCATCCGGCCGCGTACGGGGCCAGGTTCGGGTGCGCCGCACACCAGTCGGTCCGGGCCCGCTCCACCGCACCGCGGGCCACCGCGTACCGCGTACCCGGCGCCGGCACGCCGTCCATCCCCCGCTCCGCCGCCACCATCGCTCCGACGAACACCCTTCCTGCGGCGGTGAGTTCAGGGCACGCGTCCAGAACGGGCAGCACCGCCGCCACCTGCGCACGCACCCGCGCGTGCTGCGCCCAGGCCCCCCTGGCCCCGTAGAGCGCCGCGCGCTGCCAGTAGCCCGCCAGCCCGAGACGCGCGTACGCGCCCCGCAGGAGCCCCTCCAGCGGCCGTGGATCGGCCCGCCAGGGTGCCCAGTACCGTGCGGAGCGGTCGGCCGCGTGCAGGGGGAGCGCTTCCGCGAGGGCCGCCAGCTTCCCGTGCTGCACCTCGTACACGAGGGTCGCGGCCAGCGCGGGCGGCGGCTGTGCCCGCGCGAGGACGGAGCCCGCCGCCGCGGGCAGGGTGCCGCCGTGGGACCGGGAGCTGCCGGACAGCGGGACCACGCAGCGCAGCAGGCGCCCGACTTCCTCCGCGCGGGCGGTGTCGTAGCGGCGCAGCAGCGTGAGGGCGCCGGACCACTGGGTGTCCCAGCGCTTGTGCCCCTTGGGGGTGAGCCGGCGCGCGGCGGGCACCGCCCCCGGGGCGCGGTAGGGGTCCAGGTCGTCGAGGGCGGTCCGCCCGTCGGGCAGTCCGTGCAGGGCCAGCGCCTCCGGGTGGCCGGGGTCCCAAGAGCCCTCGGTCAGGGCGAGCGGGCCCGTCCGGTCCGGCCGCAGCAGTCCGAGGGTGGGCAGGACGAGGCGTCCGTGCGCGGGCCGCAGCGTGATCTTGAAGCCGATCCCGGCGCGCAGTGCCGCGGCGGCGCAGAGCGCCCCGAGGTGTCCGAGGTCGGCGGGCGGCCCCTGCCGCGTACGCAGCCGGCGCAGGGTCTCCTCCGCCCACACCCCGGTGGCCGGATAGTGCACCACGTCGGCCACCGCACCCGGGTCGCGGCGCCCGGCCTCCTCCAGCAGGGCCCAGCGCTCGGCAGCCTCCCCGGTACGGGCGCCGGGCAGTTCCCCGAGCTCCCGCAGCAGCCGCAGCCGCCGGGCCCGCCGTACGCCGCGCACCAGCTCGGTCCCTTCGGCGGACGGCTCGGTGGAACCCAGTGCGCGCAGCACGTCGTCGCTCGGCTCGGGGTGATCCATGCATACCTCCCGCCGCGGACCCCTCCATCCCTGCCCTGAAGTGGGGCGCCGCGAACGGCGGAAAGCGGTCAGGTCCGGCCGCGGCGGGCAGGCGGATTATCCTGACGGGACACACCCGAACACCCGACCACCGCACGGAGCCCGACTTGTACTTCACCGATCGCGGCATCGAGGAGCTGGAGAAGCGGCGCGGCGAGGAGGAGGTCACCTTCGAGTGGCTCGCCGAGCAGCTGCGCACCTTCGTCGACCTGAACCCGGACTTCGAGGTCCCGGTGGAACGCCTCGCCACGTGGCTGGCCCGCCTGGACGACGAGGACGAGGAAGACGAGTAGGACGCGCGACCCGCTCGGCACGCTCCGCGCGCGCAGGCAGCGCGGCATGACGAAGGGGCCCGACCGCAGTGCGGTCGGGCCCCTTCGTCATCGTCCTCGGGACAAGGCCGATCAGGCACGGAGCCTGATCAGGCGGCCTTGGTCTCCCAGAAGATGCGGTCGATCTCGGCGATGAGCTCCAGCGCCTTGGCGCCGGTCGCCGGGTCGTTCGACGCCTTGGCGGCCGAGAGGGCCTTCAGGGTGTCGTTGACCAGGGTGTGCAGCTGCGGGTACTTCTCGAAGTGCGGCGGCTTGAAGTAGTCGCTCCACAGCACGGAAACGTGGTGCTTCGCGAGCTCGGCGCGCTGCTCCTTGATGGTGATGGCGCGCGCGCGGAAGTCGGCGTCGTCGTTGGCCTGGTACTTCTCCTGCACGGCCTTGACGGACTCGGCCTCGATGCGGGCCTGGGCAGGGTCGTACACGCCGCACGGAAGATCGCAGTGGGCGGAGACCTTCGCCTTGGGGGCGAAGAGGCGGGAAAGCATGGAGTTTGTCCTCCTCGTGATCGTCTTCTCAAGGGGGAGATTACTCCGTGAGAAAGACGATTTCTCGGCCGCCCCCGTGGGGTTGGGACAAAAGTCCAGGGGCGTGCCCGGGCCGGTGACCGAATGTACGGAAGAGTGCGGCAGCATGCGGGGTGGCACGAAGAGTGGACGAGGGCGGTCAAGGAGGGCTCGGATGGCGGGGAGCACGCGCTCGCGCGGCCGGACGCGGGAGTGGGAGTCGCCGTTGAAGCGGATCGGCACCGTGGAGGTGACGGGCCCCTCGATGGCGCCGACGCTGGAGAGCGGGGACCAGGTGCTGGTCCGTTACGGGGCCCCCGTGCGGCCGGGCCACGTGGTGGTGCTGCGCCACCCGTTCCAGCAGGACCTGCTGGTCGTCAAGCGGGCGGTGGAGCGGCGCCCCGGCGGCTGGTGGGTGCTGGGCGACAACCCGTACAACGAGACGGGCGACAGCACGGACTACGGGCCGGTCCCCGACGAGCTCGTGCTGGCGACCGCGGTGGTCCGCTTCCGGCCGCGCCCCCGGCCGGAGCACGCGGCGCGGGATCAGCGCTCGCTGAGGGCGTGGCTCTCCTGGGCTTCCTCGGCGCTGCGTCCGCTGCGGGCGGACTCCTCGGCCTCCAGGCGCTTGCGGGCGCGGTAGGCGGCGACGTTGGCGCGCGTGGCGCACCGGTCGGAGCAGTAGCGCCGGGAGCGGTTGGTGGAGGTGTCGAGGTAGGCGTTGCGGCAGGGCGGGGCCTGGCAGAGGCCGAGCCGGTCCGGGCCGTGCTCGGTGAGGTGGAAGGCCAGCCCGAAGCACGCGATCGCGGCGTAGCCGGCGGAGGCGTTGGAGGGGTGGTCGGCCAGGTGGATGTGCCAGTCCGGGCCGCCGTGCTCACGGTGCTCACCGTGAGCACCCCGCCCACCGTGCTCTTCGACGGCGACGTGCCCGGAGATCTGCGGGCTGACCGGGAACTCCATGAGCAGGGAGTTCAGCAGGTCGACGGCGAGGACGTGGTCCCCGCCGTCGGCGGCCTCGAAGACGGCGCGCAGCCGGCCGCGGACGTTGCGGAAGCGGGTGACGTCGCCGTCCGTGACCCGGCGGGCCATCTGCACGCTGACGCCGAAGAGCGCGCGGACGGCGTCCACGGAGGTCAGCGAGTCCTTGTTGCGGGCCGGCTCCTCGGTGTTGACCAGGCGCACGGCGTAGTCCGAGTAATGGGCCAGTTCCACTTGTAGTCCTTACGGCTGCGGATTAGTGTCTCCAGTAACGGCTGAGACATGTTCGAGGGTATTACGCGTGGAGGATTTCGTGACGGGTACGGCAGACTCCGATACGGCACGCTCCGATGCGGCACCGACCGACTGGCAGGCCTGGCAGGACAGCTGGGACCGGCAGCAGGAGTGGTACATGCCGGACCGCGAGGAGCGGTTCCGGGTGATGCTGGACATGGTGGAGGCGCTGGTCGGCACCGCCCCCCGGGTGCTCGACCTCGCGTGCGGTACGGGAAGTATCACGGACCGCGTCCTCAAGCGGTTCCCCGAATCCACCAGTACGGGAGTCGATCTCGACCCCGCGCTGTTGACGATCGCCCGGGGCCACTTCGCGGGCGACGCCCGCGTCACCTTCGTGACCGCGGACCTCAAGGACCCCGACTGGCGCACGGCCCTCCCCCACGGCTCCTACGACGCCGTGCTGACGGCCACCGCCCTGCACTGGCTGCCCAGCGAGGACCTCGCGGCTCTCTACGGGCAGCTCCCGTCGCTGCTGCGCACCGGCGGGGTGTTCATGAACGCCGACCACATGCCCGACCCCGCCACCCCGCGGATCAACGCCGCCGAGCGCGCCCACCGGCACGCCGGCATGGACCGGGCGAAGGCGGCCGGCGCGCTGGACTGGCGCGAGTGGTGGGCGCTCGCGGAGGCCGACCCGGTGCTCGCCGAGCCGACGAGGGCCCGCTTCGAGATCTACGGGGAGCACGCCGACGGCGACACCCCGCCGGAGTCCTGGCACGCGGCCGCGCTGCGCGGCGCCGGCTTCGCGGAGGCCCGTACGGTCTGGCGCTCGCCTTCCGACGGGCTGGTGCTGGCCCTGAAGTAGGACCCGGCCGGCAGTCGGGCCGGGCACGCGTGAGGGGCGGTACGGATTTCCGTACCGCCCCTCACGCGTGGATCGCCGCCGCCCTAGAGGACCTTCGAGAGGAAGGCCTTGGTGCGGTCGTGCTGGGGGTTGCCGAGGACCTCGCGGGGGTGGCCGGATTCGACGACGACGCCGCCGTCCATGAAGACGAGGTTGTCGCCGACCTCGCGGGCGAAGCCCATCTCGTGGGTGACCACGATCATGGTCATGCCGGATTCGGCCAGGTCCCGCATGACGTCCAGGACGTCACCGACGAGCTCGGGGTCGAGCGCGGAGGTGGGCTCGTCGAAGAGCATCAGCTTGGGTTCCATGGCCAGCGCGCGGGCGATGGCCACGCGCTGCTGCTGGCCGCCGGAGAGCTGGGTGGGGTAGTTCCCGCCCTTGTCGCCGAGGCCGACGCGGTCCAGGAGCTTGACCGCGCGGGCGCGGGCGACGGCCTTGCTCTCGCCCTTGACCATGACGGGGGCTTCCATGACGTTCTCGATGGCCGTCATGTGGGGGAAGAGGTTGAACCGCTGGAAGACCATGCCGATGTCCCGGCGCTGGGCCGCGACCTCGCTGTCCTTGAGTTCGTAGAGCTTGCCGGCCTTCTCCTTGTAGCCGACGAGCTGGCCGTCGACGGAGAGGCGGCCGGCGTTGATGCGCTCGAGGTGGTTGATGCAGCGCAGGAAGGTGGACTTGCCGGAGCCGGACGGGCCGACCAGGCAGAACACCTCGCGGGGGGCGACTTCGAGGTCGATTCCCCGCAGGATGTGGGCGGGGCCGTAGGACTTGTGGACGGCCTCGGCCTTGACCATCGGCTGGGCGGTCACTTCGCCACCTCCGTACGGCGGAACATGTTCAGGTTGGCCTTCAGGCGCTGGAACGGCGTGGGCGGCAGGGAGCGCAGCGACCCACGGGCGTAGCGGCGCTCCAGGTAGTACTGGCCGACGCTGAACACGCTGGTGAGGGCCAGGTACCAGATGGAGGCCACGAACAGCATCTCCATGATGGCTCCGGCGGTCGAGCCGATGTTCGACGAGGCCCGCAGGAGTTCGGTGTACTGGACCGCGGAGACCAGGGAGGAGGTCTTGAGCATGTTGATGAACTCGTTGCCCGACGGCGGGATGATGACCCGCATCGCCTGGGGGAGCACCACGCGGCGCATGGTCTGCGTCTGGGTCATGCCCAGGGCGTGCGAGGCCTCGGCCTGGCCCTCGTCGACGGACTGGATGCCGGCGCGGACGATCTCCGCCATGTAGGCGCCCTCGTTCAGGCCCAGCCCCAGAAGGGCGACCATGAACGGGGTCATCAGCTCGACGGTCTCTTGCTTGTAGATCGGGCCGAGGTTCACGTACTGGAAGATCAGCGACAGGTTGAACCAGACCAGGAGCTGGACGTAGACCGGTGTGCCGCGGAAGAACCAGATGTAGAGCCAGGCGACGGTGTTGGTCACCGGGTTCTTCGAGAGGCGCATGACCGCGAAGATGATGCCCAGGACCAGGCCCAGTGCCATCGCGGACACGCTGATCACGATGGTGTTGCCCAGGCCGCTGAGGACCGAGGGGTCGAAGAGCTTGTCCCCGACCGTCTTCCAGATCACGTTGCCCTGCGAGAAGGCGTAGACGAGCCAGCCCAGCAGCACGACGACGATCGCGCCGCTGATCCAGCGGCCGTAATGCCGTACCGGGATTGCCTTGATGGCCTCGTACGGGTTGCCCGAGGCGCCGGGCCCGGCCGGTGGGGTTGCCGCCGGACCCTTGTCGATCTTGTCAGTCACAGTGACTGCCCTTCAGTGGAGCTAAGGAAACAGGGACCGGCGGGCACGGTCGCCCGCCGGTCCGCAGGGGTCACTTGCCTGCGTTGACCGTCGCCGACTGCACGGCGCTGTCCTTGACGTTCCACTTCTCGAGGACCTTGGCGTAGGAGCCGTCCTTGATGGTCGCGTCGAGGGCCTGCTTCAGGGCGTCGCGCAGCTGGGTGTTCTCCTTGCTGACGCCGATGCCGAAGAGGCCGACGTCGGCCTGCTGGCCCGCAACCTCGAAGTCGTTGCCGCCACCGGAGGTCTTCGCGGCGTAGGCGGCGATCGGGAAGTCGTTCAGGTCGGCCACGGCTCCGCCGGCCTTGACGCGGGTCTGGGCCTCGGCGTCGGTGTCGAAGGCCTCGATGGTGAGCTTCTTGTCACCGCACTTCGTGGCCTGCGCCTTGAAGGTGTCCTCGTACGTGGTGCCGCGCTGGACGGCGACCGTCTTGCCGCACAGGTCGTCCAGGGACTTGATGCCCTGCGGGTTGCCCTTCTTGACGAGGAGCGAGACGCCGGAGGAGAAGTAGTCGACGAAGTCGATCCCCTTGCCGATCTGCTTGCCGTCGTCGTCGAGGCCCTTCTGACGCTTCTCGTTGTCCGTGATGGAGGACATGATCGCGTCCTGGCGGCCGGTGTAGATCGAGGTGATCAGGCCGTCGAAGCTGCCCGAGGTGAACTCGAACTTCACACCGAGCTGCTTGCCCATGGCGGCGGCGATGTCGGGGTCGACACCGACGATCTTGCCGCCCTCGGTGAACTCCATCGGCGCGTACGCCGCGTCCGTACCGACCTTGATGACGCCCGCGTCCTGGATCTTCTTCGGCAGGGCGGAGAAGAGGGGAGCGCTGTTGGACTTGGTGGCGTCTGCGGACCCGTTCTTCTCGGTCTGGTCTCCACAGCCCGTGAGGATCAGGGCGCCGGCGACCGCGATCGCGCCGACCGCGGCGATCCGGGACCGGGCGGCGGTCGTACGGCGAGTGGTGCTTGCGGTCATGAGCTGGTTCCTCCGGCAGGTGGAAAGCATCGAGATGCGGTCGGGCACGCCCCATCGAGTGTCGCGACCTTGTGTGATTAGGGGCATCTTGCCATTCGGACTGAGTCATTCAGGCAGCTCGTCAGGTCAAAATCGGATAACGGCAGCCGCTTCGTACCCAACAGGACTGCGGACAAGGCCCCCCAGAGCCGCACGAACGGCTGTGACCTGGTCCTTTTGCCTCACTATTTGCGGCGCGTCTCGCCCATCGGACAGAGAGGTTTGGACTTTTCGCCAAAACCGGGGCAAGGAGCCTATGGTCGAGCGGGAATCGACTCGTCTGGGTGAGTGTTCTTCGGGTAGAACAGATCCTTACACCCCTCATCCGGGGCTCAGGGCGCGCGTGCGGCGCGCCCGCGCGTACGAACCTCCCCTTCGCGGAGACGGGCCAACCGTCGACGCGGAGACGGACGCGGTGCCCGCCCACCCCTTAACCAGGAGTGGCCACCCTCAACGATTCAAAGACTTAAGGGGTTAAGACAGTGGCAGCGGAGATCGTCAATCCTCGCAGCGACAGCGTGACGGACAACAACCCGGATGCGGTGTTCGCACTGCACCGGGGCGGCAAGATGGCCATCGTGGCCACGGTGCCGGTCCACAACAAGGACGACCTGTCCCTGGCGTACACGCCCGGCGTTGCGAAGGTCTGCAGCGCCATTGCCGAGCAGCCCGAGCTCGTGAACGAGTACACCTGGAAGTCCAACGTGGTCGCCGTCGTCACCGACGGTACGGCCGTGCTCGGACTCGGTGACATCGGGCCCGAGGCCTCCCTCCCCGTGATGGAGGGCAAGGCCATTCTCTTCAAGCAGTTCGGTGGTGTCGACGCGGTTCCGATCGCGCTCGCCACCAAGGACACGGACGAGATCATCGAGACCGTGATCCGCCTCGCGCCGTCCTTCGGCGGGGTGAACCTGGAGGACATCTCGGCGCCCCGCTGCTTCGAGATCGAGCGCCGCCTGCAGGAGGCGCTGGACATCCCGATCTTCCACGACGACCAGCACGGCACGGCCATCGTGACGCTGGCCGCCATGCGCAACGCCGCGAAGCTCACGGGTCGCACCCTCGCCGACCTGCGCGCCGTGATCTCGGGCTCCGGTGCCGCGGGCATCGCGATCGCCAAGATCCTCGTGGACGCGGGCATCGGCGACGTCTGCGTCACCGACCGCAAGGGCGTCGTCTCCGCCGACCGCTCCGACCTGACGGACGTCAAGGCGGAGATCGCGGGCCTGACGAACAAGACCGGCCAGACCGGTTCCCTGGAGAGCGCCCTCGCGGGTGCGGACGTCTTCATCGGCGTCTCCGGCGGTACGGTCCCCGAGGCCGCGGTGGCGACGATGGCGAAGGACTGCTTCGTCTTCGCCATGGCCAACCCGAACCCGGAGGTCCACCCCGACGTCGCGCACAAGTACGCGGCGGTCGTGGCCACGGGCCGCTCGGACTTCCCGAACCAGATCAACAACGTGCTGGCGTTCCCCGGCATCTTCGCGGGCGCGCTGAAGGTCCGCGCGACCCGGATCACCGAGGGCATGAAGATCGCCGCCGCCGACGCCATCGCCGGCGTCGTGGGTGACGAGCTCGCCGCCGACTACGTGATCCCCTCGCCGTTCGACACCCGCGTCGCCGAGGCCGTCACGGCCGCGGTCGCCGCGGCGGCGAAGGCCGACGGCGTGGCCCGCCTGGCCTGACGGCCGCACGAGCCGTACGTACGAAGCGGGGCCCGACCGGAACCTTCCGGCCGGGCCCCGCTTCCGTTTCCCACCGCCGGCCCTGGATCCTCGGGCTACCGACCGGTAGCCTCGCGGCCATGTTCGCTGCCTACGCTGCCCGAATCGACCGTGACCAGCCGCTGAGCGGCCTTGAGCTGGGCGATCTCCCCGCCCCGCAGGCCCGTCCCGGCTGGGTGACCGTGAACGTCAAGGCCGCCTCCCTCAACCACCACGACCTGTGGTCGCTGCGCGGAGTCGGCCTCGGGGAGGAGAAGCTCCCCATGATCCTCGGCTGCGACGCCGCCGGGATCGACCAGGACGGCAACGAGGTCGTCCTGCACTCCGTCATCGGCCAGACCGGCCACGGAGTCGGCCCCGACGAGCCCCGCTCCATCCTGACCGAGCGCTACCAGGGCACCTTCGCCGAGCAGGTCACCGTCCCCGCCTGGAACGTCCTGCGCAAGCCCGCCGAGCTCTCCTTCGAACAGGCCGCCTGCCTGCCCACCGCCTGGCTCACCGCGTACCGGATGCTCTTCACCAACGCCGGCGTCCGCCCCGGTGACTCCGTCCTGGTCCAGGGCGCGGGCGGCGGGGTCGCCACCGCCGCCATCGTCCTCGGCAAGGCCGCCGGCCTGCGGGTCTTCGCGACCAGCCGGGACGAGGCCAAGCGCAAGCGCGCGGTCGAACTGGGCGCCGTGGAGGCCTACGAGCCCGGTGCGCGGCTCCCCCAGCGGGTCGACGCCGTCATCGAGACGGTCGGCGCCGCCACCTGGTCGCACTCGGTCAAGTCCCTGCGCCCCGGCGGCACCCTGGTCATCTCCGGCGCCACCAGCGGGGACCGCCCGGCGCACGCCGAGCTGACCCGGATCTTCTTCCTGGAGCTCAAGGTGGTCGGCTCGACGATGGGCTCGAAGGACGAGCTGGAGGACCTGCTGTCCTTCTGCGCGGCGACCGGGGTCCGCCCCGTGATCGACGAGACGCTGCCCCTGGACCGGGCCCGCGAGGGCTTCGCGAAGCTGGAGTCGGGCGACCTCTTCGGCAAGATCGTCCTCACCGTCTAGCTGCCGGAGCCCGCGACCCCACCCGCCCCGCCCCGCTGTCAATGTGGGTTGACACCCTCCCGAGCGTCAACCTACATTGACATCCATGACGGAAGCTACCGATCTGGCCGAGCGCGCCGGTGACCGTGACCCTCGCGTGGGCCTGCGTGCCGTGGCCGCCCTCCGGAGACTGCTGGAGCAGCTGGAGGCCGTACAGGTACGCGGGGCCCGCGCGCAGGGCTGGTCCTGGCAGGAGATCGCGGCCGAGCTGGGCGTCAGCCGGCAGGCCGTACACAAGAAGCACGGGAGGCTCTGATGTTCGAACGCTTCACCCAGGACGCCCGCTCCACCGTGACGGGCGCGGTCGCCGAGGCCGAGCGGACCGGGGCACAGCGGGTCGGCGAGGAGCACCTGCTCCTCGCCCTGCTCACACTCGGCGCCCTCGACCCCCTGGGCGTCGACCGGGCCGCGATCAGCGCCGACCTGGCGGCGGCCCGCCGCCGGGGCGGCATGTCCAAGGCCGACGAGGAAGCCCTCTCGGGCCTCGGCATCGACCTCACCGAGATCGTCTCCCGCATCGAGGAGACCCACGGCGAGGGCGCCCTGTCGGACCCCGCCCCGCGCAGGCGCTCCGGCCGACCCCGCTTCTCCCCGGGCGCCAAGAAGGTCCTGGAGCAGTCCCTGCGCATCGCCCTGGGCCGCAAGGACCGTCACATCTCCACCCTCCACCTGCTCCTCTCCCTCCTCTCCCGACCCGGCACACCCGCCGAGGTCCTCGCGGAGCACGGGGTCACCTATGCGGGAGCCGAGGCGGCCCTGCCGGGCTGAGCAGCACCCCAGGGCGGCTACCGCGCTCCCCTCGCCACCCCGGCTCCGGTGACACCGGCTGGAGCGCGGGTGATGGGGGCACCGCGCTCGGCGCGGCACGGTGCGGTGCCGGGCGGCGCGGGCCAGGCAAGATCCGAAAGAGACGGCTAGCCCTGCGGGCCGAGGGCCGAGGCGATGCGGGCGGCCGCCTCCGCCAGGTGGGTACGGGCCTGCGTCAGCTGGTCGTCGCTGATCCCCCGGTCGCGGGCCGCGTCGCGGATGTCGTCGCGGAAGCGGTCCAGCAGCCGGTCCAGGTCGCGGGCCGGGTCACCCGTCGCCGGTACGTCCCGCGCCCAGTCCGCGTCGGGAGCGGGCGCCGGAGCCGCCGACGGGGCACTGGGCGCGGTGGGTCCGGTGGGCGCCGTCGGCGAGGCGGAGCCGCCGAGCCAGGCTCCCGCCAGGCTTCCCAGGACCCCGCCCGACTTCGCGAACTGCTCCTGCAACTGGCCGGCGATGCGCTGGACCTCTTCACGGGCCCGCTCCTGCGCCTCCTTGGCCTGCCGACGCGCCTGCTGGGCCTCCTCGCGGGCCCGGCGGCTCTCGTCCTTCGCCCGGCGCGCCTGTTCCTTCCACTCGGCCTTGGCCTTGCGGAGCTCTTCCTTGGCGGCCTTCCAGGACTCGTCCTCCACCTGCGTGGCCGACGCGCTGGCCGCGGCCCGCAGTTCGCGCCGCAGGTCGCCCGCCGCGCCGCTCACGTCGGCGCGGATCTCGGCGGCCAGCTCGGAGACCGAGTCGCGGATCTCCAGTTCCAGGTCGGCCAGTTCGCCGCCGCGGTCGGCCAGTTCGGCGCGCCCCGCGTCGGTGATCGAGTACACCTTGCGCCCGCCTTCGGTCGCGTACGTGACCAGGCCCTCCGTCTCCAGCTTGGCCAGGCGCGGGTACACCGTGCCCGCGGAGGGTGCGTACAGCCCCTGGAAACGCTCCTCCAGCAGCCGGATCACCTCGTAGCCGTGGCGCGGGGCCTCGTCGAGCAGCTTGAGGAGGTAGAGGCGGAGGCGGCCGTGGGCGAAGACGGGCGGCATGTCAGAGCACCTTCTTGTCGAGCTCGAGCGGGGTGGCCGGGTCCTCGGCCGGGCGGCGCAGCAGCGCGATGGAGCCGGAAACGGTGGTGGCGCGCAGGGTTCCGGTGCCGGCGCCCAGGGTGCCGGTGATCCTCTTGGCGCCCATCTGGCCCGAGACCCGCAGGTCCTCGAAGGCGTTGGAGACGCCGCCGGTGGCCGTGTTGGCCTCGACGCGGGCGTCGGCCGGGTGCGGCAGGCGGATGGCGACCTGCCCGGAAACGGAGTTGAGGGAGATGTCGACCGGCCGGGGGGCGGGCCGGTCGTCGAGGGCCAGGTCGATCAGCATGTCGCCGGAGACCGAGTCGGCCCGTACGTTGCCCGCGGCGCCGTCCACGACCGTCAGGCCGCCGGACACGGAGTGGAACCCGAGCTCGCCGGTCACGGACTGCGCCTCGACCCCGCCTGAGACGGTGTGCGCCTTGACCCGCCCGGACAGGCCGACGAGCGTGGTGTCGCCGGAGACTCCGTGGATGTCGGTGCCGCCGTCGATGCCGGAGACGAAGACGGTGGCGCTGACGGTGGCCAGCTGCACGTGGGTGGCGGCCGGGACCGTGAGGGTCACGGTCGCGCTGCGCTCCCAGGCCTTGCGGCCGGAGTCGGAGGCGGACCAGGCCTTCCAGGGCTTGCTCTCGAACCACTGCTTGAGTCCCTGGGAGCCGTTCCAGGGGAGGTCCTCGTAGGACACGGTGAGGGTCCCGCCCTCCTGCACCACGTGCAGGGGCGGCCCGTCCACCTCGGAGACCTCCAGGCGGGCCGGACCCCCGTCGGCGACGACATTGACCGTGCCGCCGGCCATCCGGACGCGGACCTCGGTCACCGGCTCCTCGAAGGCGAGCTTCTGCGGTTCGGCGACCGACCATGTCGTCCGCGGATTCTGCGCTGCCTCTGCCATGGTGCTGATCCTCCTCGGCGTACTGCACGCAACATATCGCGTCTTCTGACCAACACGATATATCGCGGTTGCGGGAAGTCAAGCACGCCGGGATGATCCAAAATCATCACTTTGGGCGGGTTTGGCTTAGCGTGTGGGCATGCCGATCTCCCAGACCACGGCGGGCGGACTCCTGCTCTGCCGCGCCGAGCCCCTCGCCGCCCGACCCGCCGCGCACATCCTGCGCGAACGCCTGCTGCTGGCACCCGCCGGCGAGTGGAGCGTGCTGGTGCCCGAGGCCAAGCCGTGGCTCGGCGGCGCGGAATCCGTGGCCGAGGTCCTGGCGGGCTGGGGCGCGGCGATCGCGCTGAGCTCCAACTGGCCGGTGCTGAGCCTGTGGTGGGAGGAGGGCCGGGCCGGCTTCGTCCTCTCCTGCGGATTCCGCAGGTCCGCGGCCTACTCATGGGACGCGGCGGGCCGTCCGCACGGCGAGCCGGACCCCGGCGCCATGCGGACGCTGGCGGCCCGGCTCGGCCTGGACCCGGTCCTGGACCTGGAGGAACTGGAGCGCCTCACCCGCCCCGACGCGGCGGCCGGCGGCGAGTCCCGCCTCCTCGGGGTCATCGCCCTGCTGGCCCGCGCCGGGCTGGCGCTGCCGGCGGGCCTGAACCCGGGCGAACCGGCCGACCGGCTGCGGGAGGCGGCCCGCGTCGCGCCGGCGGCGGAGCCGGTGGAGTGGGCAGGCTGGCGCGACACGGTCCGGGCGGAGCTCGCGGTGGTCGAGGACAGCCCCCTGGGCCCGTGGCTCCGGGGCCCCAAGGCGCGCCTGGTGGGTGCGGCCCAACTGGCCGCAGGAGCACCCCTGATGATGTGGGCCGCCCGCCGCCGCAGCCCGGGCTGGCTGGCCGCGGGAACCGTCCTGGTGACCCACGGCGCGGCCGCCCTGGCCTACGACCGGGCCCGGCGCCGCGCCTAGGCCGGCCGTCGCGCCCCTCTGGACCCCTACGCAGCGAGCAGCGGGCTCGCGTTGCGGCGGAGCCAGGCACGGTAGGGCGGAGTCCCCAGCGCCGCTTCGCGGTAGGCCGCGCGGAGGTCCTCGTACACCCCGTCGGACACCTGCGCGTGCACCCCGGGGCGGGTCGCGAGGAGGAGGCGTACGGCGAGCGGGTCACCCGAGAGCGGCCTGATCGCCATGTCCTCGCGCGGTCCGGAGGTGGGCTGGCAGGGAGCGACGGCCTCGCCGGAGACGATCAGCGAGGCGGCCGTGTGGTAATCGGCGTGCAGCAGGGGCGGGTCGAGGCCCGCGCCCGCGAGGACCCGGCGCAGGCCGTCCCACTCCCCGTCCACCGACGGGTCCACGGTCCACCGGTCGGCGGCGAGGTCGCGCAGCTCCACGACCGACCGGGCCGCCGCCGGATGGTCCCGGGACATGGACACGAACTGCGGCTCGCGCTCCATCAGCACCCGTAACTCCAGCCCGGCCGGCACCCGCAGCGGGCTGCCCTCCACCTCGTGCACGAACGCCACGTCGAGCCGGCCCGCGGCCGTCATCCGCAGCAGCGCGTTGGCGGACACGTCGACCATCAGGTCGGTCTCCGTGTCGGGCAGCCGCCGGTGCAGCCGCCGCAGCCAGCCGGGCAGGGCGCGGCTGGCCGTCGAGCCGATCCGCAGCCGGGGCCCCTGGGACAGCGCCCTCGCCTCCGCGACGAGGGCGGCCATCTCGGCCAGGAGCGGCCGCGCCCGCCCGAGTATCGTGCGCCCGAAGGGAGTCGGCCGGCATCCGGTGCGCTCGCGCAGGAACAGCTCCCCGTCCAGGGCGCGTTCGATGCGCCGCAGCTGGGTCGTGAGGGAGGGCTGGCTCACGCCGAGCTGCCGGGCGGCCTTGTGCAGGCTGCCGGCGTCGGCGATGGCGCACAGGGCGCGCAGGTGCCTGACCTCAAGCTCCATGCCCAGAGAGTAGGCCGGGGCGAGCCGACCGCACCAGTAACCGGTATCCCCTCGAATCCCGCCATTCTCTTGGGAGTCGGCCTTCCGAAATCCCCCCGATAGCCCGGCGCTATCGGGGTCTGACATCATCCGCCGGCCACTCCCGCTCCCGCAGACTCCGGTACCGAACGACCCCCCACCGCACCGGATGAGCAGGAGTCCCCCACATGCGCCACTCCCGCAAGACCACCCTGTCCGCCGTCGGCCTCGGCATCGCCGCCGTCCTCGGCGCCGTCGTCCCCGGCACGACCGCCACCGCCTCCCAGGGCGCCGGCAGCCCGAGCACGTACGCCGCGTACGAGCAGTCGAAGGAGAACCAGGCCGCCAACCGGGCCTTCTTCGAGGCCGTGCAGCGCGCGGTGGCCGAGCAGCGCGCCGCGGCCCCGGGCCTGGCGGCCGTGACCGTCACCTACAACACCCGCAACGCGCCGAGCTTCCGCACCCAGATAGCGCGCTCCACGCAGATCTGGAACAGCTCGGTGGTCAACGTCAAACTGCAGGAGGTGTCCTCGGGCGGGAACTTCTCGTACCGCGAGGGCAACGACTCGCGCGGATCGTACGCGAGCACGGACGGCCACGGCCGGGGCTACATCTTCCTCGACTACCGGCAGAACCAGCAGTACAACTCCACCCGCGTGACCTCGCACGAGACCGGTCACGTGCTCGGCCTGCCGGACCACTACTCGGGCCCGTGCAGCGAGCTGATGTCCGGCGGCGGCCCCGGCACCTCCTGCCAGAACGCCACCCCGAACTCCGCCGAGCGCTCGCGCGTCAACCAGCTCTGGGCGAACGGCCTCGTCGCGTCCGGTCTGGACGCGAAGGGCTAGGACCCCTCGGGCGGGGAGCCCTCGGCCCGGGGCTCCCCGGCCCGGGGCTCCCCGGCCCGGAGGTCCTCGGTCGGGATGTCCTCGGTCCGGATGCCCTCGGTCCGGATGCCCTCGGTCCCGGGCTCTTCGTACGCGGGCACGTACGCCGCGCACTCCCGGTTCCGGCAGGGACCGGGGGTCCATACCGGGACGAAGATCCCCAGGGACTTGCGCCGCCCGACCATCGTGTCGACGGGGCTCCCGCAGACCGGGCACGACTGCTGGTCGTGTCCGGCCCGCGGGGCGACCGTCCCGTGCGTCTGCTGTTCCCGCTGTTGACCGGCCATACCTCCACGGTAGGACGGTTTCGCCGGTTCGGCGGGGTCAGCGCTTGACGGCGTACGAGGTGAGGACCTGGCCGCCGCCGAGGGCCTTGCACCCGGTCAGCTCCAGGGAGCGCGCCCCGAACCCGGCGCGCGACATCGGCATGCCGGTGCCGACGAAGACCGGGTACGTCTTGACGACGAACTCGTCGATCTCGTCGATCAGCTGCCCGGCGAGGTCCGCACCGCCGCACAGCCAGATGCCGAGCCCGTCCTCGGCCTTCAGTTCACGGACCTTCTCCACCAGATCCCCGTCGATGATCCGCACCGCCGGGTCGAGCGTGGTGGTGAGCGAGCGCGAGACCACGTACTGCTCGCGCATGTGTCCGTACGGGCTGGTCACGCCCACCTTGAGACCGGGCTCGTACGTACCGCGCCCCATGAGCACCGTGTCGAAGTGCTTGGCTTCGGCGTCCTCGATCCCGAGCTGGACGCGTCCCGGGGTGGAGATGGTCTCCGGGTACTCGGCCTTGAGGAAGTCGACGAACTCGCCGTCGAGGTAGCTGTAGATGAAATCGGCATCGCCGTCCGGGGCTCCGATGAAGCCGTCGACCGAGGTGGCGATGAAGTACGTGAGCTTGCGCAAGCGATTCTCTTCCGTTCGACAGTGCACCCCCATCGAGGCACGTCGATCAAAGTACTTCAGGCGAAGTGGTCTGGCAAGGGATTACCGCGGACCCGGCGAGGGACCGACTACTGCGGCTTGCGCCACATCGGCCACATCAGCGGCCCGTCCGGCAGCCGCACCGCCTCGCCCGTGAACTGCCAGCCCAGTCGCTCGTACAGCCCCTTGCTGCGCTCGCTGCTCGCCTCCAGATAGGCCGGCACGCCCTCGCGGTCGCAGCGCTCCAGCACCGGCCGGATCAGCTCCGTGCCCAGCCCCTCGCCCTGCCGCCCCGGGGCGACCGCGATCATCAGCAGGTACTCGTGCTCCTCCGCCATCGGGTGCACCGCTCCCGTGAGCCGGCCCACCAGCTCGCACCGCTCGTTGTCCGGGTCGGCCACGGCCCGCATCTTCGCCGGGACCTCGTCCGGGACGTGCTCGGCGTCCGGACCTGCGGCCGGGATCCGCAGCCACAGCGCCGCCGCCGAACCGTCGACCGCGTAGTCGATCCGGCCTTCGGCCAGGGCCACGTCCACGAAGACGCCCAGGAACTTTCCGTGCACCGCGGCCCGGTGCTCCGGGTCCGGGAACACCCAGCTGCTCACCGGATCGCTGCGGAAGGCCTCGTCGAGCAGCCGCGCCACGGCGTCCCGGTCCGACTGACCGGCTTGACGTATCTCCAGCCCCATGGGTCATACCCTTCACTTCGCCCACGCATCAACAACCGTGAGTGATCCTAGAGTTGACCCACCGGCGCAGAAAGGCCTGTTCCGGCACCGTGCGGTGCCGGAACAGGCCTCCGGGGCTCCCCCTCACCCCTGCGCGGTCACTTCGTACGCCGCGTCACGAACTCCGCCAGCGCCAGCAGTCCGCCCGCCGCCCCGAGGTCCGGGACGGCGCGCGACAGCTGTTGCACCGCCCGCCCCATCCGGTCGGCGGCATGGGCCTGCGCCCAGTCCCGCCCGCCGGCCCGCTCCACCGCCGCGGCCGCCCTGGCCACGTCGTCCCCGGACATGGGACCCGCGTACAGCGCGGCCAGCTCCTCCCCCGCCGTGGTGCCCGAGGTGAGGGCCGCCACGACCGGGAGGGACTTCTTGCGGGCCAGCAGATCTGCCCCGGCGGGCTTCCCGGTGTGGCTGGGATCCCCCCAGATGCCGATCAGGTCGTCGATCAGCTGGAACGCCAGCCCGGCCTCGCGGCCGAAGGCGTCCATGGCGTCGACCTCGTCCGGGCCGGCCCCCGCGTACAGCGCGCCGATCGCGCACGCGCAGCCCAGCAGGGCCCCGGTCTTGGCCGTCGCCATGGTCAGGCACTCGTCGAGCGAGACGCTTCGGCGCTGCTCGAAGGCGCAGTCCGCCTGCTGGCCCGCGCACAGCTCGACGATGCAGGCGGCGAGCCTCGCCGAGGCGGCCGCCGAGGCCGGATGCGGGTCCTCGGCGAGCAGCCGCAGCGCGAGCGCCATCATGGCGTCGCCGGTGATGATCGCGTCCGGCGTGCCGAAGACCGTCCAGGCCGTCGGTCGGCCGCGCCTGCGCACGTCCTTGTCGATGACGTCGTCGTGCAGCAGTGTGAAGTTGTGCGCCAGCTCCACGGCCACGGCCGGCCGTACGATCTCCCCGGCCACCCCGTCCCCGCGCAGGGCCTGCGCGGCGGCGAGCACCAGGGCGGGCCGGATGGCCTTGCCGGTACTGCCCGCCGCCGGGGTGCCGTCCTCGTGCTCCCAGCCGAAGTGGTACATCGCCACCCGCCGCATCGAGCCGGGCAGGCTCTCCACGGTCCGGCGCAGTTCCGGGTTGACCGTTTCCCTCGTCCGCTCCAGCAGGACGGCGGCTTCCTGCCCCTCGCTGGTGGTCATCGCCTCTGTGGTCGACATGGCGTGTGCGCTCCGTCCCGTCCTGTCCTGCCCCGTTCTGCCCCGTCGTCCCCCGCACCCTTCGCTCGGCGCCGGCCGGGCCGGGTCAGCTCCAGCGGGCGATCTCGACGTTCTCCAGGACGCCGAGCGCGTCCGGCACCAGCACCGCGGCGGAGAAGTAGGTCGTGACCAGGTACGAGATGATCGCCTGCTCGCTGATCCCCATGAACCGCACCGAGGTGCTCGGCTCGATCTCGTCCGGGATCCCGGGCTGGTGCAGGCCGATCACACCCGACTCCTCCTCGCCGGTGCGCATGCAGAGGATGGAGGTCGTACGGGCGTCGCTGATCGGGATCTTGTTGGACGGGAACATCGGGACCCCGCGCCAGGCCGGCACCCGGTGCCCGCCGATCTCGACCGACTCCGGGTACAGCCCGCGCTTGTTGCACTCGCGCCCGAAGGCGGCGATGGCCTTGGGGTGGGCCAGGAAGAACTTGGAGCCGCGCCGCATGCTGAGCAGCTGGTCCATGTCGTCGGGGCTGGGCGCGCCGTCGTGGGGCTGGATGCGCTGGTCGTAGTCGGCGTTGTGCAGGAGGCCGAAGTCGCGGTTGTTGAGCATCTCGTGCTCCTGGCGCTCGCGCAGCGCCTCGACCGTGAGCCGCAGCTGCTGCTCGGTCTGGTTCATCGGCTGGTTGTACAGGTCGGCGACGCGGGTGTGGACCCGCAGGACCGTTTGTGCAATGGAGAGTTCGTACTCGCGCGGGCGGGCCTCGTAGTCCACGAAGGTGCCGGGCAGTACGGCCTCGCCCTGGTGGCCGGCGGAGAGGTCGATGGCCGCCTCGCCGTACTTGTTGGTGCGCTGCTCCGGCAGGGCCCGTACGGAGTCCACGTGCGCCCGGAGCGAGTCGACCCGGTCGGCGAGGATCTGGAAGTCCTGGCGGGAGAGGACGAGCACGGTGCCGGCGGTGGCGGCACGGGCGGTGTACTCCCAGATGGCCTCCTCGTCGACGAGGGAGTCCTCGCCGAAGAAGGCCCCGTCGGCGACGGTCTGCAGGACGGCGTCGTCGCCGTAGGGGCCGGGGCCGATCTGGTCGATGCGCCCGTGGGCGAGCAGGAAGACCTTGTCGGCGGGACTGCCGAAGGAGGTGAGCTCCTGGCCCGGCTCGAAGTCGATCTGGTGGCAGCGCGCGGCGAGTTCGGCCAGCGCGTCGGGGTCGTCGTAGTCGCGCAGCACGGGGAGCTCCCCGAGCTCCGCCGGAATCACCTGCACCTGCGTGCCGGTCTTGATGAACTCCACGATGCCGTTGCCGACCGAGTAGCTCAGCCGCCGGTTGACCCGGTACGTGCCGCCCTGGACGGGAACCCAGGGGAGCATCTTCAGGAGCCACCGCGAGGTGATCTCCTGCATCTGCGGCGCGGACTTGGTCGTGGTTGCCAAGTTCCGCGCGGCCGTGGTTCCCAGACTGCGCTGCGGTGCCTGGGTCTCGGACTCGGAACCTGCCTGGACCGACATGAATTTCCCCTTCGATCACTCCATGAATCTGCGGGAGGAGCTTTTCAGCACGGACCGTGGTGGGACCATTACACAAAAGGGTGGGACTACTCCGTTCGTGGCTGGGCACTCTCTTGAGCTCAACTCCCACCCCACGAGGCACTTGAGACCCCGCAGACCCCACCCGTTTCAGCCATCCCGCGCGACTCCCCCCTTTAATTTGCATACTAGATGCGACTTTTCTACGCTGAGCCCATGCGGCTGACCCGATTCACCGACCTCGCCCTGCGCGTCCTGATGCGCCTGGCCGTCGCGGAGGCGGACCTCCCGACCACCCGCGACGTGGCGGCGACCATGGAGGTCCCGTACACCCACACCGCGAAAGTGGTCGCCAGGCTGCAGCACCTCGGGCTGGTCGAAGCCCGCCGCGGCCGCGGCGGCGGCCTCGCCCTGACCCCCGCCGGGCGCGCCGCCCCGGTGGGCGGGGTGGTCCGCGAACTGGAGGGCGCCGGCGACGTCGTGGACTGCGACGGGACCACCCCGTGCCCGCTGCGCAACGCGTGCGTGCTGCGCGGGGCGCTGCGCCGGGCCCAGGAGGCCTTCTTCGCCGCCCTGGACCCGCTGACGGTGAACGACCTGGTCGCAGCCCCGACGGGGCCGCTCCTGCTGGGCATTTCGGGCGGATCGCCGGGGGCCGGAAGGCCCTGACCACGAAGGCCTTTTGGCCGGTTCGCACCGGCACCGGGCCCGCATAGCCTGACCCCCGCACCCCTCTTCGAACACAAGTCCGCACCGTGACGGACACCCGCAACCCGCACACGCGCGCAAAAATACGCATCTCACATTCCACTTCTGCGATCCACCCCGACCCGAGGAGTCACCGATGCTTTCCGAGAAGTCGACCGCGACCGTACGAGCCACCCTGCCCGCCGTGGGTGCGGCCATCGGCGACATCACGGAGCTCTTCTACAGCAAGCTTTTCGAGGCCCACCCCGAACTGATCCGCGACCTCTTCAACCGCGGCAACCAGAACGCCGGCCTCCAGAAGCAGGCCCTCGCCGGCTCCATAGCCGCCTTCGCGACCCACCTCGTCGAGCACCCCGACGCCCGCCCCGACGTGATGCTGAACCGCATCGCCCACAAGCACGCCTCCCTCGGCGTCACCCGCGAGCAGTACCCGATCGTCCACGAGCACCTCTTCGAGGCGATCGCGGAGATCCTCGGCGAGGCCGTCACCCCCGAGGTCGCCGAGGCCTGGGACGAGGTCTACTGGCTGATGGCCAACGCCCTCGCCACCATCGAGGAGCGCCTCTACGCCGAGCAGCAGGTCCTCGCCGGCGACGTCTGGCGCGCGTGGACGGTCGCCGCCCGCGTCGAGGAGACCGCGGACTGCACCACCTTCCACCTCACCCCGGCCGACGGCGCCCCCGCGCCCGGCTTCAGGCCCGGCCAGTACGTCTCCGTCCAGGTCGAACTCCCCGACGGCGCACGCCAGATACGCCAGTACAGCCTCTCCAGCGCCCCCGGTTCCCCGGTCCGCTCGATCACCGTCAAGCGGATCCACGGACCGGCCGCCGCCGGCCCCGACGGCGAGGTCTCCAACCACCTGCACGCCGAGGTCCGCACCGGCGACTCCCTGCGCGTCTCGACCCCCTACGGCGACCTGGTCCTCCAGGACTCCGCCTCGCCGGTGGTCCTCGCCTCGGCCGGCATCGGCTGCACCCCGATGCTCTCGATGCTGGAGCACCTGGCCGACACCGCGCACGCGGCCCCGGTCACCGTCCTGCACGCCGACCGCTCCCCCGCGGACCACGCCCTGCGCACCGACCACCGGGCCCTGACCGGCAAGCTCGCCGACGCCTCGGCGCACTTCTGGTACGAGGCCGACGCCGAACCGGGCGACCACGAGGGCCGCCTCGACCTCACCGCCGTCCCCGTCGCGCCGGGCACGAAGGCCTACCTCTGCGGCCCGCTCCCCTTCATGCGGGCGGCCCGCGAACAGCTCATCGGCAAGGGCGTCGCGCCCGCGGACATCCACTACGAGGTCTTCGGCCCCGACCTGTGGCTCGCCTCGGCGTGAGCCGTGCGCCGGGTGCGCGCCCTTGCGACGGAACGACCGCCTCCACTAAACGTTGAGTAATCATCCGGCTACTCACAGCCAAGGAGGCGGTCATGTCCGCACCCCTGTCCGCGGCCCGGTTCCTGGGCGCCCTGCGGGCCGAGGGCCTGACGGTCGTCGAAGTCGGCAACTGGCGCACCCACAACCGCAACCACAAGGGCCCCTGGGGCCCCGTGCACGGCGTGATGCTCCACCACACCGTCACGCACGGCACCGCGTACACCGTCGGGCTCTGCCGCGACGGCCACGCGGCCCTCCCCGGCCCGCTCTGCCACGGCGTGATCACCAAGGACGGCCGGGTCCACCTGGTCGGCCACGGCCGCGCCAACCACGCCGGCGCGGGCGACTCCGACGTCCTGGCGGCGGTGATCGCCGAGAAGCGCCTCCCGCCCGACCTGCACGCGAACACCGACGGCAACCGCCACTTCTACGGCTTCGAGTGCGAGAACCTCGGCGACGGCGAGGACCCGTGGCCGGCCTCCCAGCTCGATGCCATGGCCCGTGCATCGGCCGCGCTGTGCCGCGCCCACGGCTGGTCCGCACGTTCGGTCATCGGCCACCTGGAATGGCGCCCGGGCAAGATCGACCCGAGGGGCTTCACCATGGCCTCGATGCGCGACCGCGTCACGGAGCGGCTGAAGTAGCCCCAGGGGGCGGCGGCCCGGAGCGGACCCGCTCCGACGTGCGACGGAACGGGCGGGTGCGGCCCACAATGGGCGGGTGGAACGTTCAGCCGACCCCGCCCCCGGCCCCGGCCCCGGCCCCGGCCCCGACCTGATCCTGCGGCCCCGGCCCGCCTCGCCGTTGCGGGAGGTCCATGACGAGCGGTTCGCCGCGCAGGGGGTGCGGCTGCTGCTCAAGCGCGACGATCTGGTGCACCCGGAGCTGCCCGGCAACAAGTGGCGCAAGCTCGCGCCGAATCTGCGGGCCGCCGTCGCGGGCGGGTACCCGGAGCTCGTGACCTTCGGCGGGGCCTACTCCAACCACCTCCGGGCCACCGCCGCGGCCGGCCGGCTGCTGGGGCTGACGACCGTCGGGATCGTACGGGGGGACGAACTCGCCGGGCGGCCGCTGAACGACTCGCTGGCCCGGTGCGCGGCGGACGGCATGCGGCTGCACTTCGTGACCCGGTCGGCCTACCGGGACAAGGCCGGGCTCCCCGCGCTGGCGGGCGCGGAGGGGGCCTACGTGATCCCCGAGGGCGGCAGCAACGCGCTCGCGCTGCACGGCTGCGCCGAGCTGGGCCGCGAGCTGAGCGGCACCTGCGACGTGGCCGCCGTGGCCTGCGGGACCGGCGGCACGCTGGCCGGGCTGGCGGCGGGGCTCGGCGCGGGCCGGCGGGCGCTGGGAGTCCCGGTGGTCGGGGGTGGCTTCCTGGAGGCGGAGATACGTTCCCTCCAGACGGCCGCGTTCGGCGGTCCGGCGGGTGACTGGTCGCTGGCCGAGGGCTACGCCCACGGCGGCTACGCCCGCGTCCCCGCCGAGCTGGCGCGGTTCGCGGCGGACTTCGAGTCCCGCCACGGCCTGCCGGTGGAGCGGATCTACGTGGCGAAGCTCCTCTGGGCCCTGCTCGCCCTGACCCGCGCGGGCACCTTCCCCCGCGGCACCACCCTGGCGGCGGTCGTCACGGGCCGTCCGTAGCCCGGGAGGCGGCTCGCGGCCGGGGCCCGCATCGGCCGCAACGCCCCGCCACCGCCGCCCCGCCACCGCCGTCCCGGCCCGCGGCCGGCCTCAGCCCGCTTCCTCCCGGTACGCCGCCGCCTCCTCCAGGTCCAGGCGGCGCAGCAGGGCCCGGAGCATTTCGTCGTCGATGCGGCGGGCGTCGCGCAGGGAGACGAAGACCTCGCGTTCCGCGGCGATCATCTCCCCCGCCAGCCGGCGGTAGACGTCGTCCGCAGACTCGCCCGTCACCGCGTTGACCTCCCCCAGCCGCTCCCACACGGCGTTGCGCCGCCGCTCCATCACCGTGCGCAGCCGGTCCGCCAGCGGGGGCGGGAGGGCGTTCGCGGGGGAGGCCAGGAGTTCCGTCAGGCGGTCCTCCGCCGCCTGCGAGGCCTCGCTCTGGGCCTGGGCCTCCGCCAGGGTCTCGGCGTGGGTGTCCTTCGGCGGCAGCCGCAGCAGCCGGATCAGCGGCGGCAGGGTCAGGCCCTGGACCACGAGCGTGCCGATCACGGTGGTGAAGGTCAGGAAGAGGATCAGGTTCCGGTGCGGCACCCCGTCCGGCACGGAGAAGGCGATCGCCAGCGAGACCACGCCCCGCATCCCGGCCCACCCCACGACGACCGGCGCCTTCCAGCTCGTCTCCGGCTCCCGCGTCCGGATCCGCTGCGAGAGCCTCGGCAGGAACGTCGCCGGGAAGACCCACGCGAAGCGGGCCGCCACCACGACGAGGAACACGACCACCGCGTAGCCCGCCGCGGCCGCGCCCTCGTACTCCCCCAGCCCCTGCAGCACCACCGGCAGTTGGAGCCCGATCAGCGCGAAGACCACCGATTCGAGGATGAAGGCGACCATCTTCCAGACCGCCTCCTCCTGGAGCCGGGTCGCGAAGTCGACCTGCCAGTTGCGGTGCCCGAGGTACAGCGCGACCACCACGACCGCCAGCACTCCCGACGCGTGCACCCGCTCGGCGGCCGCGTAGGCCACGAAGGGGATCAGCAGCGACAGGGTGTTCTGCAGGAGCGGTTCGCGCAGCCGCTTGCGCAGCACGTGGATCGGGACCATCAGCAGCAGGCCGACCGCGACACCGCCCACCGAGGCCAGCAGGAACTCCTGGATCCCGTCCGCCCAGCCGGCGCTCGCACCGACCGCCGCGGCCAGGGCGACCTTGAACGCGGTGATCGCGGTGGCGTCGTTGACCAGGGACTCACCCTGGAGGATGGTCGTGATCCGGTTCGGCAGCCCGAGCTTGCGGGCGATGGCCGTCGCCGCGACCGCGTCGGGCGGGGCGATGACCGCCCCCAGCACCAGCGCCACCGGCAGCGAGAGCCCCGGCACCATCAGGTACGCCGCGTACCCGACGACGACGGTCGCGAAGAGCACGTACCCCACCGAGAGCAGCGCCACGGGCCGCAGGTTCGCCCGCAGGTCCAGGTACGAGCTGTCCACCGCGGCCGTGTAGAGCAGCGGCGGGAGCAGCAGGGGCAGCACGATGTGCGGGTCCAGGCCGTACTCGGGCACGCCCGGCACGTAGGCCGCGGCCAGTCCGGCGGCGACCAGCAGCAGGGGTGCGGGCACCGGGGTGCGGCGGGCCAGGCCCGCGACGACCGCACAGCCGGCGACCAGCGCCACCAGCGGCAATACCTCCATCGAAGATCATCCTCGCTTGAGTCATGTCATCTCGGGCGCCCGCACCTCAGTACGCTGGCCATCATGAGCGAGTGCACGCACGTTGCCGAACTGCCGCGCCCCGAGCCGGTCCCGCTTGCCCAGACCTGCCCCGAATGTCTGGTGCTCGGCAGCCATCCCGTCCAGCTACGCCTGTGCCTGGAGTGCGGGCACGTCGGCTGCTGCGACTCCTCGCCCCACCGGCACGCCACGGCGCACCACCGGGAGACCGGACATCCGGTGATGCGCAGCTTCGAACCGGGCGAGACCTGGCGATGGTGTTTTGTCGACGGTTCGATCGTCTGAAGCGGGGTAGGTCAACCCTCCGCCGGTTCCCCTGATTTGGGCCCGCAGACCCCTAGCCACTGTGCGTCCCCATGGGCTTACCATCAGTCACTGGTCGCAGGCACGGCCCTCAGGCCAGCTATGTGCAGCTTTGTTCAAAGGGGTTCTGCACCCTCCGACAGGGGTGCCGCGACACGATCGCCCGGATCGCGATAGCGTCACCGGCGAACAGAGCTCGTACCACCTTGGAGGTGAGGGTGTCCCAGATCGCAGGCGAGCCCGGGACCCAGGACTTCGTGGAAGTCCGGCTGCCCGCTGCGGGTGCCTACCTGTCTGTGCTGCGCACGGCCACGGCCGGCCTCGCGGCACGTTTGGACTTCACCCTCGACGAGATCGAGGACCTCCGCATCGCGGTGGACGAGGCCTGCGCGATCCTGCTCCAGCAGGCCGTGCCCGGCTCCGTCCTCAGCTGCGTCTTCCGGTTGGTCGACGATTCGCTGGAGGTGACCGTCTCCGCCCCGACCACCGACGGCCGGGCCCCGGAGCGCGACACGTTCGCGTGGACGGTCCTCTCGGCACTCGCCGGGAAGGTCGAGGCCACGGTCGAGGAGAACAAGACGGTGAGCATCAGCCTCTACAAACAGCGCGGCGCGGGACCAGGCCCGGCGTGAGCGGCGGGGAGGTCCCGGTGCGGGGCGGGGATCGGCCCCGGGTAGGACACGAGGTCGACGGCGGCATTCCGGAGCAGCAGTACGCCCGGCCGCACCCGGCTGACACGGATGCGGAAAACGGCTTTTTGGACTCGGCGGAGCGACGGGCGGGCCCTGTGAGCGAGAACCAGCACGACCAAACACTGCCGGTCCAGCCACCGGGGGCCGCTGCCACGGCCCCGCCGGCGGCCCCGGACGCGGACGTGACCCCGGCCGCGGACGCCGCCGAAGCCCTTCGGGCTCCGGTGTTCACGGCGCCGGCACCCCTGCCGGATCCGCGCGACCGCAGCGGTGCGCGGGCCCTCTTCATCGAGCTCCGGGCGCTGCCCGACGGCTCGCCGGAGAAGGCGGAGCTGCGCAACCGGCTCGTACGGATGCACCTGCCGCTGGTCGAACACCTGGCCCGGCGCTTCCGCAACCGCGGCGAGCCGCTGGACGACCTGACCCAGGTCGCCACCATCGGCCTGATCAAGTCGGTGGACCGCTTCGACCCGGACCGCGGGGTCGAGTTCTCCACGTACGCCACGCCCACGGTGGTCGGCGAGATCAAGCGCCACTTCCGCGACAAGGGCTGGGCGGTACGCGTCCCCAGGCGCCTGCAGGAGCTGCGGCTCTCGCTGACCACGGCGACCGCGGAACTGTCCCAGCAGCACGGGCGCTCCCCCACGGTGCACGAACTGGCCGAACGGCTGGGGATCTCCGAGGAGGAGGTGCTGGAGGGCCTGGAATCGGCCAACGCCTACAGCACGCTCTCGCTGGACGTCCCGGACACCGACGACGAGTCGCCGGCGGTCGCGGACACCCTGGGCTCGGAGGACGAGGCGCTGGAGGGCGTCGAGTACCGCGAGTCCCTCAAGCCGCTGCTCGAAGGGCTCCCGCCGCGGGAGAAGCGGATCCTGCTGCTGCGGTTCTTCGGCAACATGACCCAGTCGCAGATCGCCCAGGAGGTCGGCATCTCCCAGATGCACGTCTCCCGGCTGCTGGCCCGCACCCTGGCCCAGCTCCGCGAGAAGCTCCTCGTCGAGGAGTAGTCAGGGAGTGGAAGAGGGAGCCGTACGGGCTATCGGGTCTGCTCCGCGGGCCCGATGCCCAGCGCTTCGGTGGCCTTCGGGTTCACCAGGAGGGCCGTGACGGCCACCGCGGCCAGGGCCAGCGCCACGGCGGCGATCTTCATCGCCCCTCCCGCGGTCCACAGCATCCAGGCGACCGGCAGCGCCATCAGCTGGGTGATCAGCGCCGGGCCGCGGCTCCAGCGGCGGCCCAGCAGCAGGCCGCGGGCCGCGACCAGCGGCAGCGCGGCCAGGACGAGCAGGGTGATCCCGCCGGTCAGGGCCTGCACGGGATCGGCGCCCCCGGCGATGCCCATGTACAGATCGGCGACGCCGGGCCCGGCCAGGGCCAGCCCCTCCAGCGCGGCGAGCGCGGCGGCCGCGGTCAGCCTGCGGGGCAGCGCGGCGGGGACGGCGGACGCGGTGGGGCTGGGCTTCGTACTCACCCCAGCAGGGTAGCCGCGCCCCTCCCGCACCCGGAGGGGACGGCCAGTATGGGCGGCGCCGGAAGGGGTCGGTAGGCTGACGCCCATGCGTGCACTCCTCGTGGCCAACCCAGCAGCGACGACGACCAGTGCGCGCACGCGCGACGTCCTGACCCACGCGCTCGCCAGCGAGATGAAGCTGGAGGCGGTCACCACCGAATACCGCGGCCACGCCCGGGACCTGGGACGCAGGGCGGCCGAGACCGGCGTCGACCTGGTGGTGGCCCTGGGCGGTGACGGCACCGTCAACGAAGTGGTCAACGGCCTCCTGCACGAGGGCCCCGATCCGGACCGGCTGCCCGGACTCGCGGTGGTTCCCGGCGGCTCCACCAATGTCTTCGCCCGCGCGCTCGGCCTGCCCAACGACGCGGTCGAGGCGACCGGCGCCCTGCTGGACGCCCTGCGGGAGCGGCGCGAGCGAACGGTCGGCCTGGGACTCGCGGCCGGCACCCCGGGCACGGAGGACGAGTCGGTTCCGGCGCGCTGGTTCACCTTCTGCGCGGGCTTCGGCTTCGACGCGGGCGTGGTGGGCCGCGTGGAACAGCAGCGGGAACGGGGCAAGCGTTCGACCCATGCCCTGTACGTGCGACAGCTGATGCGCCAGTTCTGGGAAGAGCCCAACCGCCGGCACGGCACGGTGACGCTGGAGCGCCCCGGCGCGGATCCGGTGACGGATCTGGTGCTGTCGATAGTGTGCAACACGTCACCCTGGACATATCTGGGCAACCGGCCGCTCTACGCCTCCCCGGAGGCGTCGTTCGATACCGCACTTGACGTATTGGCGCTGAACCGTTTGTCAACTCCGGCGGTCGCTCGCTACGCGACACAGCTCCTGACCTCGACTCCTGAGCGCGGCCCCCACGGCAAGCATGCGGTGTCTCTGCACGATCTGACGGACTTCACCTTGCATTCGAAGGTGCCGCTTCCGTTCCAGATGGACGGAGACCACCTCGGGCTGCGCACCAGCGTTCGGTTCACAGGCGTACGCCGTGCACTGCGTGTGATTGTGTGAGTGGAAGGGGCGAAAGTCCTTCCACTCGAACGTTTACACGCCGGTCCACCCCTAGGAAGTAGGGCTGTGACCTAGTAGACACCGACGAATCAAAAAAAACTTTCCGGAAGGGGTTGTATCCCCGTCCGAGGTTTGCGAATCTCTACATGGCGATCGGGACAGCCCGCAGAACCCGGCACCCACACAGACCGCCAGAACCCCTCCACGAATCTCCGGCAGCCCAGGGCGAGTTTTTCCCCAAACTGGGCGGTCTCCCTTCCTTCGCGAAGGGATTCGTGAAAGCGTTCACATTCACAAGCAACCTGCCCGCAATACAAGGAGATGGAGCAGCCATGGACTGGCGTCACAACGCCGTTTGCCGCGAGGAAGACCCGGAACTCTTCTTCCCCATCGGCAACACCGGTCCTGCGCTGCTGCAGATCGAGGAAGCCAAGGCCGTCTGCCGCCGTTGCCCCGTCATGGAGCAGTGCCTGCAGTGGGCGCTCGAGTCCGGTCAGGACTCCGGTGTCTGGGGCGGTCTCAGCGAGGACGAGCGCCGCGCGATGAAGCGCCGCGCCGCTCGCAATCGGGCGCGCAACGCAACCGCCTGACATCGACTTTCGAGCCTCGAGCCGCAGCGCGTAGTACCCATATCAGCGCTCAGCAACGTGCTCTCGAACCCCGTACCGAAAACCATTCGGTACGGGGTTCAGTGCTGTCCGGGCCCTTTTCGGTGCCCCTGACATCACCCTGAGTAACGGGAGTGGTGCGCTACTTCTGCGGGCTTGCGGGTATGTCGAGGACGACCTTGGTGCCGCGCGGCTCGGACGCCACCATGTCGAAGGTGCCGCCGAGTTCGCCCTCCACCAGGGTCCGTACGATCTGCAGCCCGAGGTTGCCGGCCCGCTGCGGGTCGAACCCCTCGGGCAGTCCGCAGCCGTCGTCGACCACCGAGATGAGCAGCCGGGCATCGGCGCGGCCGGTACCCGAACGGGCCGCGGACACCTCCACGGTGCCGCCCTCGCCCTGGGTGAAGGCGTGCTCCAGGGCGTTCTGGAGGATCTCCGTCAGCACCATCGACAGCGGAGTGGCGACCTCCGCGTCCAGGATTCCGAAGCGGCCGGTGCGACGGCAGTCCACCTTGCCCGGGGAGATCTCGGAGACCATCGCGATCACGCGGTCGGCGATCTCGTCGAACTCGACCCGCTCATCCAGGTTCTGAGACAGCGTCTCGTGCACGATCGCGATCGAACCGACGCGGCGTACGGCTTCGTTCAGCGCCTCGCGGCCCTGCGGCGAATCCATGCGGCGGGCCTGCAGGCGCAAGAGCGCGGCCACGGTCTGGAGGTTGTTCTTGACCCGGTGGTGGATCTCCCGGATGGTCGCGTCCTTGGTGATCAATTCACGTTCGCGACGGCGCAGTTCCGTGACGTCGCGGCACAGGACGAGCGAGCCGATCCGGGTGCCCTTGGGCTTGAGCGGGATGGCCCGCAGCTGGATGACCCCGCCGCTGCCCTCGGCCTCGGTCTCGCGCGGGGCCCAGCCGCTGGCGAGTTTGACCAGGGCCTCGTCCACCGGGCCCCGGGAGGGCGCGAGTTCCGAGGTGATGGTGCCCAGGTGCTGGCCGACCAGGTCGGAGGCGAGGCCGAGCCGGTGGTAGGCGGAGAGCGCGTTCGGGGACGCGTACGTCACCACGCCCTCGGAGTCGAGCCTGATCAGGCCGTCGCCGACGCGCGGGGAGGCGTCCATGTCGACCTGCTGGCCGGGGAACGGGAAGGAGCCCGCCGCGATCATCTGGGCGAGGTCGGAGGCGGACTGGAGGTAGGTGAGCTCCAGCCGACTGGGTGTACGCACAGTGAGCAGGTTGGTATTGCGTGCGATCACTCCGAGGACCCGGCCCTCACGGCGCACGGGGATCGACTCGACGCGGACCGGCACCTCCTCGCGCCACTCCGGGTCGCCCTCGCGCACGATCCGGCCCTCGTCGAGCGCCGCGTCGAGCAGCGGACGGCGGCCGCGCGGGACCAGGTGGCCGACCATGTCGTCCTGGTACGAGGTGGGGCCGGTGTTCGGGCGCATCTGCGCGACCGAGACGTACCGGCTGCCGTCGAGCGTGGGGACCCACAGCACCAGGTCGGCGAAGGAGAGGTCGGAGAGCAGCTGCCACTCCGAGACCAGCAGGTGGAGCCACTCCAGGTCGGTTTCACTGAGAGCGGTGTGCTGGCGTACGAGGTCGTTCATGGAGGGCACGTGGCGAGCGTACCCCGGGTACGGGCCATGACTTTCCTCAGCGCGATACTCCGGAGTATCCAGAAGACCCCGCTTCCGCGTAGGGTTGGAGGAAGTGACGGTGAGCAGGGCTCCGTCATGGATGGACAGAACAGATTGGTCTAGTCCACAATTGCATCAAAGACTTCCGCCCTCCCCGCACAGGAGGACGGATCGAGGTAAGCCGCGCGCTCTGCCCTGACCGCGCGTCACCTCCCACCGGCTGTCGGGCACCGCACACCCGTCGGCCGTAAGTACTCCGGGCTACGGTGCCGGGCGGGCTGAGGGTCCCGTTCGGCACCGTGGCCCAGAGGAACGTGCGCCCCCGGAGGGCGGCCCCACTGCGGCCAGGCCCCCGCGGCCGGCTCCGCCGCCGCTTCCAGCTCCTGTCGCCCCGCGCCGTCGCGCGACCGCTGCGACATCCCCTGCAGTACGGCTCCGGCGCTGCGCGCCAGCATCCAGACGTCCGCACCGGCCGGCAGCTCCCCCGTGGCGGCATCGGCCCGGACCCGGCTCCCGAACGCCCCCGCATCGACGGCGGCCGCCGCGCAGGCCGTGGGCGCCGCCGAGGCGGGCGGGGCCACACCTGCGCGACAAGGGGGCAGAGCTCGGCCCCGAAGGCGGCACAGAGGCCCTCTGGGCGGCGTGAGCGACCCTTGCACCGCCCCCCGAGGGGGCCGGTGCACGCGGGCCCGGGTCCGGGAGGCCGGAGCGTCGGATCCGGCCCACCATGGAGTGTGCGAAGACCCGGAAACGAGGCCCCGCCTCTGCTAGATTGGTCTATACCACAACGTCGTCACACTCCAGATCGGCAGGCCCCGCGTGGAAGTTGTCATCGTCCCGGACGCCAAGGCAGGCGGCGAGCTCATCGCGGAGGCCATGGCCGCCCTGATCCGCCGTAAGCCCGATGCCCTGCTCGGCGTGGCGACCGGCTCTACCCCGCTGCCCATCTACCAGGCGCTCGCCGCCAAGGTGAAGGCCGGACTGGTCGACGCCTCCAAGGCCCGCGTCTGCCAGCTCGACGAGTACGTCGGTCTGCCGGCCGGGCACCCGGAGTCCTACCGCGCCGTCGTCCTGCGCGAGGTCGTGGAGCCGCTGGGCCTGTCCGAGGCCTCGTTCATGGGTCCGGACGGGTCGGCCGAGGACATCGTCGCCGCCTGCGACGCCTACGACAGCGCCCTCGCCGCGGCCGGCGGCGTCGACCTCCAGCTCCTGGGCATCGGCACGGACGGGCACATCGGCTTCAACGAGCCCTGCTCCTCCCTCGCCTCCCGCACCCGCATCAAGACGCTGACGGAGCAGACCCGCGTGGACAACGCGCGCTTCTTCGACAACGACATAGAGCAGGTGCCCCACCACGTCATCACCCAGGGCATCGGCACCATCCTCGACGCCCGCCACCTGGTCCTGCTGGCCACCGGCGAGGGCAAGGCCGAGGCCGTCGCGCAGACCGTCGAGGGCCCGCTGTCCGCCCTCGTACCGGCCTCCGCGCTCCAGCTGCACCGGCACGCGACGGTGATCGTGGACGAGGCCGCCGCATCCAAGCTGAAGCTGGCGGACTACTTCCGGCACACGTACGCGAACAAGCCCGCCTGGCAGGGGATTTAAAGGGATCTCGTCTGCCGGGTTCGGTTCGCTGCCGGGTGCGGGTCCGCCGTGGCTGGTCGCGCTCACGCGGCGGAGCCGCAGATCGATACAGCCCCGCGCCCCTGAAAG